>NZ_JBELQE010000048.1:0-130802 GCF_040270385.1 Methylorubrum podarium
CGAACCACACCGGCGGATGCGAGCCGTCGGGCAGCGCCTCGTTCTCGGAGAAGCTCGTCAGCGGGACGAGGCAGCGATGCTCCGGGCCGAGCCAGCGCCGCCAGTGCGGCGAGGCCGTGTTGCGCACGTTCGTGACGCCTGGGTCGGTCTTCTTGCCCTTCAGGGCGAAGGCCGGCGACGGCATGCCCCAGCGATACATCGAGAGGATGCGTCGCCCGTCCGCGACGTGGACGACCGGCGCGGCCGTGTTTGGGAAGATGCCGGGCAGCGGCGGCAGGTTGCCGGTGTGATCGACCGCCACCTCGAACAGGCGCCGGATCTCGTCCTGGCTCTTGGTCAGGGCATAGAGGTTGCACATCCCGGCACCATTCTGTCGCGGCGACCATCCCTCAGCGCGCCGGAGATGAAGGTAACACCGACAGCCATGGTGAACCGGCGTGAGCTCGGGGCCGCTACGCTCGCCGCCGCAGTCCTCCTGGTCAGTCGGCCGTCGCAGGCGCTCGAGGTGCGGTTCCGGCAAGTGGCGCGGTCAGGTCCGGAGCATCCCCGCGCAGGGGGCGTTTCGTCCGGCGGGATGTTCCTGTTCAGTTTACGGGTCGAATATGCAGGCTGCGGATGCCTGCGCAGTCAGGCGGTCATCAGCGACCGGTGCAGCTCGGAGCAGCGGATGCAACCCTCGAAGACCTTCACGGCGTTCTCCTCGTCCATCGCACGCGCGGCGGGGAAGCCCCTCACCTTCGGGGCGAGCATCGCGGTCATCCTGGCCTGGGCGGTGAGCGGCCCCGTGTTCCACTACTCGGATACCTGGCAGCTCATCATCAACACGGGCACGACCATCGTGACGTTCCTGATGGTGTTCCTGATCCAGAACACGCAGAACCGGGATGGCGCAGCCATCCAGGCCAAGCTCGACGAGCTGATCCGGGCCAGCGCGGCCCAGAACCGCTACATCGGCATCGAGAGCCTGACCGAGGAGGAACTCACCGAGCTGCGCGAGCGCTGCGCCAGTCGGGCCCAGGTCAGCAAGTTGGACGCGGCGCGCGAGGCAGCCGAGGCGGCCGAGGAACGGGCTGACCGGAAGGCGCGCGAGGCGGCCCGGGAAGCGTCCGGCATGGCGTCGTACCCGGATTAGCGTTCGAGGCCCCCCACGAGGGTCGAGCAACTCAGGTGCATCTCATGCCTGGGCGACGGGTGGCCGGCTTCCGTCAGGCTGACCCTGCGTGGGCCAGGGGCCTCTCGCCGGACGGCTCCTCACTCAGGCTGACGCTCGTGAGGCTCGTGAAGGTGGCGTTGCCCAGCCCCGTGCCGATGGTCAGCACGCCCCAACGGACGTAGCCACACATCCGCGACGCCTCGCCCAGGCCCTGCAGCACTGCGTCGTTGTGAAGGATGACCCTGACTTCGTCGTCGTCGATACTCGACAGCGACGCGGCCACGCGGGCCGGCAGGTTGAAACCGGCCTCCTGCCAGTTGCCCGGCAGGTTCTGCGTCCCGCAGGTGATGGCGCCGTCCGCCCTGATCGCACCCGGGCAGCCGATGCCGACGAAGGGTGCCACGCTCAAGCCCTCATGCCGCGCACGGTGCACCAGGCTGGCCAGCATGGTCGTGAGCCGCGTCACCATCTCGTCACGGTCGACCCGTTCATGGCGGTGACGCCAGTGCTCGCGCAGCAGCACCTCAGCGGCCCGGCTACCCCCGCGACCTGGTCGAACCACACCGGCCCGGACGTTGCCGCCACCGATATCGACAGCGAGGATGGCTTCGTGCCCCGGCACGTCCGCCGGCCTGAGATGGACCGCGCCCAGCAGCGCGGCCTCGTCGGGGTCGACCTGAATGGGCCGGACCCGAACCGGATGGCCGCCGGCTTCCAGGAGGGCTTCGGCACGCCGGATCGCCCGCTCGCCCAACCGGCTCCCCCGCAGGCCACCCCCGACGGCTACGGCCTCGATGCCGGCCCACTCGCGCGTGGCGAGGAAGCGGCGCACCACCTCCGCGAACTCGGTCGCGTAGCGCTCGACCGCTTGTCCGATCAGGCGGGCCGCCGCGGTTCCTTCCTGTTCCAGGATCTTGTCGAGGGCTGGCCTGTCATCGCTCGCGACTGACCCGAGCGGATCCGGCCCGGCATCGCACGCGCTCCGTCTGAGGCCGTCCAGGACCGCGGCAAAGGCTCGGCTGCGGACGCGGTCGCCAACGAAGCCGCCATTCTCTTCGAGCTTGAGGTTGTAGCCGTCGATGCGAAACCCGGCTAGGCGCCCGGAACCATGCTGGCACGCCACCGACGCATCTCCACAAGGGGCACTCAACGGCCTTCCATGATGAAGTCGGGCATATGACAGTCGGATGACGGCGGCCGCTGGCGTCGAGCTGGGGGCCGCATGTGGACCGACGCCCGAGTATCGCGCCGTCGGCACCCTCACCTCTTTTTTAAGTCCAGTCTGCCTCAGTCGAGCTGGGCAGTGAGCCGTCTTGCGATTGCATTGGGATGCGGAACGGTCGGCCCGTACCGAGTGCCGCAGATGTCGGTCGAGGCAAGGGCCGGCGAGCCTTCGAGCGCGTGGGTGTACTTCAGCAGCTTCGTCGCCGCCGAGGACCACCAGAAGGCGGGTGACGCCCCGCCACCACCGGTGTGCTGACGCACCCAAGCCGCAAGCTATGTCGTATATGCAACGGCAATCACGCCCGGAGGGGCTTGCTTTGTGCGGCGCAACATCTAATTTTGAATTATGCGAGACCGCGATGGCGTCGCGGTCGTGCTGCCCTTCTTGGGCGTTTCCTCCCTAGACTTCGGGCCGCTCCCTCACCGGAGCGGCCTTTTTTGTCTGGGATCAGCGATTTAGCTCGTCGGGAAGATCTGAACAAGCGCTATTTTGCGGATCTTCGGAGCCAACCTTTGGCTGAGGGCTCTGCGCGGAGCCCTCATTTCTTCCAGTTTACATGCGGTTCATCATGCGGCGGTCCATCCGTCGCTCCATCCGCCGTCGTTCCATGCGGCGGTCCATGCGACGTTCCATCATCCGCCGCTCCATCATGCGGCGTTCCATCATCCGCCGTTCCATGCGCGTCATCTGCACCGTGGTCACCAAGAACGGATCTGTCTGCACCGTGCTGATGGCGAGGGGAGCGGCCGATGCCGTCCCGGCACTCACCGCCAGTCCGCCGAGGAGTGCCGCAGCGGCGAGGGTTAGGGTGCGTGTGTTCATCCGTGTTCTCCTGCAGAGACCGACGAAGCCAGCCTGAGATGAGAGAAAACAATCCTCCCGGTCGAGTTCCTGGAAGGGACATAAAACTATCGTGCGCTCTGACTTCGCACACGCAGCAAAAGATGATCAAACCGCATTTCCGGTGCGGAGCCGTTCGCGATGTTGAGGGCGGGTACGGAGCCTTCGGACGAAGAGTTTTACGAGTTTCGGTCTATGTGCGCTGCGCGACCCTGGTCCGTGGCCGAAATGCTCAAAGTCATGAGGTTCGCACCGCCGAAGAGCTGGACGCTTTGCCCCCTGTTGAAGGCCATGGACATGACATCGTCCGCTACCGGGAAGAGCGCGACCGGTTCACCGGTTTGCGCCAGCTGGACGAGGTGCCCGGTCTCAGTGACGAGACCGATGGCGTGGGTGATCAGGTCGAAGTCGCACAACGAGGCTTCCGAGGTGCTCGGCCGGTCACCTCGGTTCCTGCAGGGGCCCAGGACCGGGTGTGCCGAATTGAACCGGCTCCGCGTCGATGCGATCGAGCCGCCGGCGGGCTGGGCGGTTTGCTCCAATCCGAGTAGACCTCTCGCAGGCTTCAATCCGCTTGAGTCGACTCGGAGTTGCTGAGACGAGGGTCGTATGCGCGAGATCTACGCCAGCCCAAATGGTGATCGCTGGTACCTCGTCGTTGATGAGGCTTCAGGGCGCACCTTCGTTCGACACGCGAGCAACGAGGCGTCGGGCGGAAACATTGCCGACATCCCTCTCTCCGACTTTCTAGCCGAAGGACGCAGCGGTCCCGAGCACCAAGCGTTCTGGGCGCTTCTCCGAGAGGCCGTTGGTGCGGGTTGATGAGACGACAGTGCCACACGGTGGTCGAACCGAGCTGGGCAGGGCGGCTGACACAAATCGCACGACAGACAGGCGCTGCGAGAAACTCGTCGAAACTGGGCCACAAGAGATGCGGTTAGCACGCCATGAGCCCGCACCCACCCCTTGTTTCTGCCGTCGTACTGGTTGTCGAAGACGATAACCTGCTGCGCATGCTCGCCACCGACATCTTGGAGGACGAGGGACTCACCGTGTTGCAGGCGGCGACGGCCGATGAGGCGTTGCCCATCCTCGAAGGCCGCGACGACATCGGCGTGCTCTTCACCGACATCAACATGCCGGGGACGATGGATGGGCTGACCTTGGCAACTCACGTCGCGGAGCGCTGGCCGCATGTTCGGCTTGTCGTGACATCAGGTCGGCAGTGGCTCACCAGCGACCAGATGCCCGATGCCGGGCAGTTCGTTCAAAAGCCTTACCGTCCGCGGCAACTGGTGAGCGCGATAGCCCACGCAACCTGAGACGGTGATGCTCGGCCCAAGCGTCGTCTCAGGCTTCTTCCTCACAGGTTCACTCGACCCTATCGGCCGCTACAAATCCAAGCTTGATGTGACTGATCGGCTCTTTGCGGGATTTTATTGCTATAAAATTTCTTCCTGGCGCAATTTCTGTCCATCGTTGCATGCGCCATACAACGTCGAAAAGACGACCTTGAGCCGCTACTCCGCAGCCATCCGCAGGAGTGCGGGCTCATCTGTCGTTGCCTCGGATTGGCTTCGCCATCCTTGACGCAGCGGCGCCACAGCGACTTGGTTCCGGCCGTTGTGTTTGGCCCGGTAGAGCGCCGTATCCGCCGCGCGTATCAGGTCGGCGCTGGTGCCGGAGGTGCTTGGGACGGAAGCGACACCGAGCGAGGCGGAGACCTTCGCCCCATGCGTGCCTGACAGGCTCTCGATGCGAGCTCGGATCTGCTCGGCCTTGGTGGCCGCGTCCTCAAGATCGCAATCGGGCAGGAACACGATCATTTCCTCACCGCCATACCGGCAGGCAACATCCGTCTCCCGCAGGGCGCCGACAATGGCGGCTGCGGCTTCGCGCAGGACCGCGTCGCCGGTCGCGTGACCGTGCTCGTCATTCAACCGCTTGAAATGGTCGAGATCAATCATGACGACAGACACCTTCCGGTTCTCGCGTTCGGCGAGCCGGACGTACCGTTCGAGGCTGTCCTCCATGTAGCGGCGGTTGTAGAGGCCCGTCAGGGGATCGCGCAGGGCTTGGCTGCGCAGCTTCTCGCGCAGAGCGATGTTCGAGAGCGCGAGCGACATGGCATCGCCGAGTGCCGAGCTGAGCGGCAGGATCGCCGCCAGACGCGCTTCCGCATCGGCCCCCTCAGCGAAGATTTGCAGAAGCCCGAGGTTCTCGCCGCGCGCTGCCATGGGGATCTCCAAGGCTGCTAGGCTCGAAACATGGTGCTCGCAGCAGAGAGCCTTTGCCCCTCCCTGGTTGATGTGCGGCTTGCCGCGCTTCATGGCCCAGCACTGACTGACCATGATGGTCTCCGGCAAGGGGACGGCATCACCGCACGACCACGAGGTGGAGAGCACCAAACGATCGCGCGAGTTGTTGAAGACGTACAGAGCACCGCCGAACCCGCCGATCAGCTCCCCGGCGGTGGCTCTCAGAACCGCGTTGGCGTCGTGGTGATCCGCTGCGCTTTGCAGCATATCCGCCATCCCGAACAGGTGGCCGACCTGCTTGCGGGAGGCCTCCACCTGCGTGATGGCAGTCTGGCGCGCTTGAGCATCGCGCGCTGCGGACCGAAAGGCAAAGACCATCATCCCGCCGATCAGGATCTGCGAAAGCAGGACGATGAGCTTGCCGATCTCGATACGAGTCTCGTGGACGGCGAAGCGCGAGTTCCAGTCGGTCAGGAACGCGTCGAAGGCGCTCCGGATCTGACCGACCTGGGCAGCGCTTCGACGCTCCCTGAGCAGCGCCTGCGCCTCGTTGAGGCGTCCGTTGCGCGCGAGTTCCAGCACGTCCGTCCAGCTCGCCTGAAGCGCGTCGATCAGGCCTCCGATGGTCGCGTTGACGTCCGATGTTCGGATGAAAGGCGTCAGCAGGGCGAGCTGCGCGTTGCGCCGGCTGTGCAGCGCCTCGAGCGCGCGGTTGTACTCACTGATACCAGTGTCGCCATCCCCGAGAGCCTTGTTCAAGACATAGGTTTCTGCATCCATCAGCGCTTCCTGCGCGATGCGCATCTGACGTCCGCCCTCGCGGAGATCGATCAGCGCTTGCTGATGCGTGTTCGTGAAGAAGAACCCCGACAAGGCGGTGGTCACCATCAGCGACACCAGGCCGATCTGAATGATCAAGCGCCGCCTCCCACGGCCGTACGGCTTGCGGGTGTGGTCCGCTCCGAGTTCCATCGAAATAAGAGACATGGTCGTGTCCGGATGACGGGGACGGCGCAGCATCTGAGGTGAAGCCAGTTAGCTCCACCTTCTTGCCTGGAACGTGAAGGAACATGGCTAACGGTCCGGTGCTTCTTTCAATAGAAGCGTTGCGGGTCCCGCATCCATCGCGATATCATCCAGTGAAATGTCGCGCTTTCCTGGATACGGCCGCGTGCCCACATATCCTTCGTGCCCGTCCTCCTAGCGCTTGGCGCCGCCCTCCTGTTCGGTCTGGTGTTCGGCCCTCAGTGGTGGGTGCGCCGGGTGATGCAGCGACACGCCACCGAGCGGCTGGACCTGCCCGGGACCGGCGGCGAACTCGCCCGCCATCTGCTCGACCTGGCGCGGCTGGAGCACGTCCCTGTCGAGATCGCGCCAGCCGACCACTACGATCCGGTCGCCAACGTCGTGCGGCTGTCGCCGGGGAATCATGACGGCCGCTCGATCACGGCGGTCGCGGTCGCGGCGCACGAGGTCGCCCATGCGCTCCAGCACGCGGCGGGGGACCGGCTCCTCGCGGCGCGGGTGAGGTTCGCCCCTGTCGTGCAGGGCTTCGAGTTCGCCGCGGCCTTGGTGTTGATGACCGCGCCCGTGGTACTCGCCTTCGTCCATTCGCCTGCGCTTCTCGCCCTGCAGATGGGTATCGGCGTCGCGCTCCTCGGCGTTCGCCTCCTGTTTCATTTCCTGACGCTGCCCGTCGAACTCGATGCGAGCTTCCGCCGGGCGCTGCCCATTCTGGAGACGGGTCGCTTCCTCGACGCGGGCGACATGCCCGGCGCCCGCACCGTACTGCGCGCCGCTGCCCTCACATACGTGGCCTCTTCCCTTGTGGCTCTCGTGAATATTGCCCGCTTTCGACGGCTCCTCCCGTTCTGAAGCATCCAGGGCGAGCGCCCGGTTTTCTGCTCCGATGAGCTGCGAGCGGACCATCCCTTTCCGGGCCTGATCCAGCCATCCCTGGTGGTTGCTGTGCGCCACCTCAAAACCTTGGCCCGCGCGCGGCAGTCGGTCCGCGGGTGATGCGTAAGCAGACTCGGTGTTGTCCAGAGTCTCCACGACCTGGCGTCCGAGGAGAGGCCCGGCTCAATGATGAGTGCCGACCGAGCCGGAACGCGAGCACCTCTTCATGCTCGGGCGTCCGTCCAAGGCGCGCTACGAGCCGGTCGACGGCGTGACGCCGCGCCTGCAGTGCCTTCTCGACACGCTTGAGGCGAGCCCGGCTCTGGTGAAGGTGCAGCGGATGTGCTGCAGACTATGCTCGACGCAGCACGTCCTGCCATTCCGGGCGACGCGCGATCTGTGCCTTCGCGAAGGGACAGAGCGGGATGATGGTGACCCCATCACGCCGGGCATCTTCGACCGCCCGGCGAACCATCTGCTCGCCGATCCTGCGGCCCCGCAGGGCGGCCGGGACGTTGGTCGAGTCGATGATGATCAATGTCTCGCTGGAGCGGGTGAAGGTCATGTCGGCCTCGATACCCTCGACGACGATCCGGTAACGCCCCTTCGTTGCACCGTCCTCCCGTTCGACCGTCACGTCGCTCGCCTGAGATGACGTGCCGGATGGCTCGGCGTCCGATTGCCTCGCCTTGCGCGGCTGACCCGGCACGCATTCGAGCAGGTCACGGTCCCATTCGCCCCGGTCGGCGGCGGCCTCGTAGGTCGAGACGAGAAACGCCATGAGAGCGTCGTCGGGATCGGCTGCCGACCGCACGGCGTCGTAGGGCAGAACGAACTCGCTCAGCTCCTCGTGCCAGAAGGCGGCATCGGGCCGAACCGGTGCACTTCGAAAGCCGTTCGGCGCCGGGTAGGCATAGGCGTAGAAGGCGGGATAGTCGATGCCGTTGCCGCCCGGCCAGAAGCCCGCTGAGGAGACCTCGCGGTCGTAGGCTTCCCGCGCCACGTCGTCCGGAAGCGCAGGGATGCCGCCGCGATGGAGTGGTGCTCGCCGGCCCGAGAAGCGGGTCACGGCGAGGTCGAGGGCGCCCCAGAACAGGTGGACCGGGCTGGACTTGCCGAGGAAGGAGGTCCGGAACGCCTTGAACACCCGATCGACGGCCATCGACGCACGATGGAAGCGCTGTACGGCGTCCCGATCCCAGGGCCGGTCGCGATGATCCTCGCGGAAGGGCATCGGATAGGGCACCTCGTTCGGCCGCCCGTCGAAAACGGGCGTCCCGCCGAGGTCGGACACCAAGCGGACGAAATCGGCATGGAACGTCGCGACCGTGGACGGGCCGAGCGCGAACGACGCCTCGCGGCCGTCACCATTCGTGCCGACGACCCTGTGCGCGTGAAGATCGAACAGGATCTCGATCCCCGGCCCATCAGGGATGGGCGAGGAGGAGAGGCCACGAGGCGTGACGGAGAAGGTCGCGTTCCAGGAGTGGTTGAGCCACGGGCTATGCGCCAGCCGATATTTGCCGGCGATCTGCAGGTAGAGGTGCAGGGCCGAACACGTCTCGCGCCAACCGAGATAGTCGAGGTGGGGCCACCTGTCGCTCATGCGGCTTTCTCCATCGCACGCCTGCGCACATGCTTCGCGCCTGTCGTCTCGGACCGCGCGGCCGGACGCCGCGCCAACGCCTTGTCGTGCTTCTCAATCCGGGAGCGGGATGTGCTCGTCCCGGTCGCCGGCCGGAAGGTCGAAGCGCCCTTCGCCCCATTGCCGCGCGCGCCATTCGGCCTTCGCCGCCTCGATGCGCTCCTTCGAGGAGGCGACGAAGTTCCACCAGATGTAGCGCGGGCCCGCGAGCGTCGCGCCGCCCAGGATCATCAGCCGCGCGCCACGGTCGCCGGCGGCGACGGTGATCCTGTCGCCGGGGCGGAAGACCATCATGTGGGACGCCCCGTAGTCCCGGCCGGCCACCGAGATCGAGCCCTCGACGACGTAGAGGCCCCGGTCCTCGTGATCGTCCGGCATCGGCAGCGGGCTGCCCGGCTCCATCCTCACGTCGGCGTAGAAGGTCTCCGAGAACATCGTCGCGGGGGCGGCCTGGCCGTAGGCGGTCCCGAGGATCAGGCGCAGGGAGACGCCTCCGCCCTCGATCACGGGCAGCGCCTCCTTGCCGTGGTGCTCGAAGCTCGGCGCCACATCCTCCTGGCTCTCCGGAAGGGCGAGCCAGGTCTGGATCCCGAACAGGCTGTTGGGTCCGCTCCGGGCCGCCGCGCTCGTGCGTTCCGAATGGGTGACGCCGCGTCCCGCCACCATCCAGTTCAGCGCGCCGGGACGGATGACCTGGTCGGCCCCGGTGCTGTCCCGGTGATGGAAGTCGCCGCGAAAGAGGTAGGTGACGGTGCCCAGACCGATATGCGGGTGCGGCCGCACGTCGATGCCCTGACCCGTCAGGAGTTCGGCGGGGCCGGCCTGGTCGAAGAAGATGAACGGCCCGACCATCTGCCGGTTGGGCGCCGGCAAGGCGCGCCGGACTTCGAAGCCGCCGAGGTCGCGCGCGCGGGGAACGATGAGCGTCTCGACCGCGTCGACGCCCACCGCGTCGGGACCGCCCGGTTCCAGGGCCGGGTTCCAGCTCATGAGATCATCCTCTCGGTCCGGGGCGGCGAGACGGATCGTTCCGTCGAGAACCCGGACGTCCGGTCTAGCCGGCAGCCGCGCGGTGCTGGTAGCCGCGCGGGGCGCAGAACCGTGTCGCGGGATGCGGAACGCCTCCCTTCAGGCGCCGGACCCGCGCCCCGCGGCGTCGAGGCCCCAAAGCTCCGGCGCGCTCGCGAAGTGCTCGATCAGCAGCTCGGTCAACTCCCGCACCTTCCGGGCGGCATGGGGGCCGGGTGGCCGAACGACGTAGGCCGCCGCCGGCGGCGGCGGGTGACGCGTCATGACCCGCACGAGCCTGCCCGAGGCGACGTATTCGTAGGTGATGCAGTCGGGAAGCCAGGCGATGCCGAGGCCTGCCACGGCCGCCGCCGCGAGTGCAACGCCGTTGTCGGCCTTGAAGCGGCCCTGCGGACGGAACGTCCTGATCGCGTCGCCGTCCGTGTACTGCCAGGTCTCGGTCCCCTGCATGAGCGCCGGATGGCCGGCGAGTTCCTCCGGCGTCTCCGGCGAGCCGTGCGCCCTGACATAGTCCGGGCTCGCGACGAAGCTCCCGTGGATCGGCCCGACCCGCCGCGCGATCAGGTTGGAATCGGCGAGGTAACCGACCCGGATCGCGCAATCGAACCCCTCCGCGACGAGGTCGACGAAACGGTCGCCGTAGGTCGCGTGGACATGGAGCAGCGGATGGCGCCGGGCCATCGCCGCGATCACCGGCGCGAAGTGGGTGGGACCGAACGTCAGCGGCATGGCCACGCGCAGGCGGCCGCGGAGATCGCCGCCGGGTGACACCGTCTCCCGGGCGACGTCGATCTCGGCGCAGACCCGTGCCGCGTAGTCCCGGAACGTGGTCCCGGCCTCCGTCAGCGAGGCGCCGTGCGTGGTGCGGGCGAGGAGCTGGACGCCGAGGTCGGCCTCCAGCCGAATGAGCCTTCGGCTGACGATGGACTTCGACACGCCGAGACGGCGCGCGGCTGCCGAGACGCCTCCGGTGTCGGCGACCTCGACGAAGGTGCGCAGGTCCTCGATGTCCAAGATGTCGTTCCCCGTTCGGCGACACGGTGTAGCCGAAGGCCAGCCTACCGCGCGAATTTCGCAACTGCCACTGTCCGCCCCGTCGATGCGACGGTCGATGCGGCGGTCGATGCACGGTGCGCCGCGGACCCCGCCAACGGAGGTGATCTCGGACATGGCTTTTCGGAACGGACTCGATTCTCTTCTTCGCCCCGACGACTCGGTCCTCGTCCTGATCGACCACCAGCCCTACCAGCTCGCGAACCTGAACAGTCACGACCCGCACATGGTCGTGAACAACACGACCGCTCTGGCCAAGTCGGCGAAGGTGTTCGGCGTGCCCACCATCCTGACGAGCGTCATCGCGGAGCGCGGCGGCGTCATCTTCCCGCAGGTCACCGACGTGTTCCCGGGCCAGGCGGTGATCGACCGCACGTTCATCAACACCTGGGAAGATCCGAAGGCCGTCGATGCCGTCAAGGCGACGGGTCGTAAGCAACTGATCATCGCCGGGCTGTGGACCGAGATCTGCGTGGCGATGCCGGCGATCCAGGCCGCGGGCGAGGGCTGGGACGTCACGGTCATCACCGACGCGTCCGGCGGCACCTCGGTCGAGGCGCACGAGGTCGCCATCCAGCGCATGATCCGGGCCGGCGTGAACGTGATGACCTGGCTGGCGCTGGCGGCCGAGTGGCAGCGCGACTGGGCCCGTCTGGACACTGCCACTGGCCTGACGGAGGTGCTCAAGCAGCACGCCGCCGGCAGCGGCATCGCCTATCTCTGGGAGCAGCAGCTGCTCGCGACGCCCGTGCCGAAAGCCGTCGGCTGATCGGAAAACGGCCGCCGCGCTCGGCAGGGGTGTCGATGAGCGCATCGCGCCTGGGGCGTCGGCGGCGAAGTCGGCCGCCGCTTCCTGAATGTGCCGCTGCAGCCCGCCGTCAGCTTCACCGCCGACGTGATCTCGGGGGATGCCGATCGGAACGATCCGAAGCTCGGGACCTTCAATCCACTCTTCCCGAGGGGCAAGTATTTCGGCGCCCTCTCGCCGATCGGCCCGCGCAACCTGATCCATCTCCGGCCGACCGTCACGGCGAGCCCCCGTGACGATCTCGCCGTCTCGCTGACGGGGGCCGCCTATTGGCGACAGAGCACAGGCGACGGCATCTACGCGATCCCCGGATTCCTCGTGCGCAGCGGCGAGGACGGCGACGCACGCTTCATCGGCACGCAGATCGAACTCACCGTGGCATGGCAGGCCACGCCGGAACTGAACCTTACGGTGTCGGCCAGCGCGTTCGAGCCCGGGACGTTCATCCGCAAGACGGGACCTGCGCGGACGATCGGGATGGTCGGCGCAATGGCGAATTACCGTTTCTGACCGTGACACCTCCGCCGATCCACAGCGGCAACCGAACAGGAACTCCCATGGAAATCGGCGTCGACAGTTTTGCGGCCATTCTCCCCGATCCGACCACGGGCCGGCTCCCGTCCGCGACTGATCGCATGGCCAACCTTCTTGAGGAGGTCGAAGTCGCCGAACGGGCCGGCCTCGACGTGTTCGGCATCGGCGAACATCATCGCGCGGAGTTCCTCGATTCTGCACCCGCGATCATCCTGGCCGCCGCTGCCGCCCGCACGAGTCGGATAAGATTGACGAGTGCGGTGACGGTCCTAAGCGCCGCTGACCCCGTTCGGGTCTTTCAGGAATTTGCGACCCTGGATCTCATTGCCAAGGGTCGCGCCGAGATCATCGTCGGTCGAGGATCGTTCGGCGAAGCCTTTCCACTCTTCGGCCTGGACACGCAGGCCTACGATGAACTCTTCGCGGAAAAACTCGATCTATTCCTGAAGCTCGGCGAGACGACCCATCTCGCGTGGGAGGGCCGCTTCCGTCCGGCGCTCAAGGGGCAGGGAGTCTTCCCACGCCCCCACCAGCCGCGGCTTCCTCTATGGGTCGGCGTCGGTGGAACGCCGCAATCCTTTGCGCGCGCCGGCGCGCTCGGTCTCCCCTTGATGGTCGCGATCATTGGTGGGACCTTCGAACGCTTTCGTCCGCTCGTCGACCTCTATCGCGAAACCGGCATCCTTGCTGGCCACAGCCCCGACAAACTGACGGTGGGCGTCCACGCGATGGGCTTCGTTGCCGAGACCGACGCAGCTGCCAAGGATGCTTTCTTCCCTGGCTGGGCTCATCTGACAGGGGTCGTCGGGCGGGAACGCGGATGGCCGCCGCCGTCGCGCCAGCAGTTCGAAGCGATGGCCAGTCCCGAGGGCGCCTTCCTGATCGGCAATCCGACGACCGTCGCTGCCAAAATGCTGCATGCCGGGGAGGTGCTCGGCGGCGTCTCGCGCATCACGTTTCAAATGAGCACCGCCTCTCTCGAAACCGCGGCGATGAGGCGCTCGATCGAACTCCTCGGTACCGACGTCGCGCCACTCGTTCGAGCGGCGAATCCGAGGCCTTGACGCGCTTCCGCGACCGATTCTCTGTGCTCAGGCAAGATACGTCTTGAGATTGTAATGCTGCTGGCTCGCTGCTGCGGCCAGGCCGAGGCCGGTTTCGAGGCGGACGATTACGGATGGCACCGGATGGCGCCCGCACCACGCAGAGCCCCGGCACGTCCATCGTCATGCGGTCGTCCTCCTCCGCCACCAGGGCCTTGTGACCCGTCGAGTCAGAGGCTCCGGCATAGATCCGGCGGTGTCACGGTCGCACCCGAAGCACGATCTTCCCCTTGAGCCGGCCCTCCTCCGAGCGTGCGTGAGCGCGGGCGACTTCGTCGAGGGGAAACTCCAGGCCAACTTGCGGCACCACGAGGCCTCGCTCGATGAGGCGCGTCAGGGCGTCGAGCTTGCCGCCAGCCTGGCGGGAGAAGACGAAGTGGTAGGTCGCGTTCCGGCCCCAGGCGTCGATGAGGTTCTGCGGCGTGGCGGTGTCGACCAGGGTGACGACGCGCCCATCCTCGCGGAGGATGCGCGGGGAACGCGAGAGCGTGTCGCGCCCGATCGTATCGAGGACGACGTCGACGCCCCTGCCTTCGGTCAGGCGATTGACGGCGTCCACGTAGTCCTCGCGCTCGAAATCGATGACGGCCGAGGCGCCGAGCTGTTCGACAAGCGCAGCGTCGCTGCCTCTCGCCGTCGCCAGGACCCGCGCGCCGATGGCCTTGGCGACCTGGACGGCGATGGCCCCGACGCCCCCGGCGCCGCCATGGATCAGGACGGTCTCGGTCACCTGCAACCGGGCCCGCTCGACCAGCCCCTCCCAAACGGTCACGCCGACGAGGCTGACGCTCGCAGCCTCGGAATGGGTCAGGTTGACCGGCTTGCGCGCCACGATATCGACGTCCGCCACGTGGTACTCCGCGTACGATCCCAGCCTGCTGAAGATCCGCGGCGTGTAATAGACCTCATCCCCCACGCGGAACGTCGTCACGTCGGATCCGACCTGGTCGACGACCCCGGAGACGTCGTGTCCGATGACGGCCGGCAGTTCGACCTGGTCGGCGTAGTCGCCGCGGCGGATCTGGACATCGAGCGGATTGATCGACGTCGCATGCACCGCAACGCGGACTTGGCGGGGGCCCGGCCGTGGATCGGGCAGGTCCCGGAGCTCGAAGCTGTTCGGTCCCCCGAACCGCGTCAACACCATCGCTTTCATGGAAGCCTCCTGTCCTGGGTGGGCGTCCTTCTGCCAGCCCGAGTGCCGGATGACGAACGCCTTCTCCTCACGCGACGGATGAACTACGTTCAGCCATGACGATGCGGAGATCGCTTCCCCCGCTCGCGGCGCTGCGGGCCTTCGAGGCGGCAGGGCGCCGCCTGAGCTTCCGCGGTGCCGCCGACGAACTGGGCGTCACGCCGACCGCCGTCAGCCATCAGATCCGGCTTCTCGAACAGACCCTGGGGCTGCGCCTCTTCCACCGCGAGACGCGCCGGGTCCGGCTGACTGCCGAAGGAGCCGTACTGCTGCCCGTGCTTCGCGATGGCTTCGATGCCTTCGCCGACGCCATCGACCAGATCCGCGGCCGGCCCTCGGCCGGCCTTCTAACGCTCTCGGCTCCGACCGCCTTCGTCGCGAAGTGGCTGGTTCCCCGGCTTGGCGACTTCCGTGCCGCGCATCCCGGTTGCGACCTGCGGCTGCACGCGTCCGACAGCCTGGTCGACTTCGCGCGCGACGGAGTGGACGTCGCCGTCCGCTACGGGCCCGGACGCTACCCCGGCCTCGAGGCTCACAGGCTGGTGGTCGACCGGGTCGCGCCCGCTTGCAGTCCTCGTCTCGCGGTTCGATCCGAGAGCGATTTGGCGAGCCACCCCCTGCTGCACTTCGAGTGGCCCGACCTGACCGACGAGACGCCGACATGGCCGGTCTGGCTGCGGAAAGCCGGGATCACGGACATCGACGGCGGGGCGGGCACGCGCTTCAGCGACGAAGGTCACGTCATCCAGGCCGCGATTGCGGGTCAGGGAATAGCGCTGCTGTCGGTCGTGCTTGCCGCCGACGATCTGGCGAGCGGCGCGCTGGTTCAACCCTTCGGGCCGGTGCTCGATGCCCATCCCTACTGGGTCGTCCATCCCCGACATCCGGCCCGGGCGGGGGATGTCAGGAGGCTGGTCGACTGGTTAGGCTCCACAGCCGTGTGATCGGGCTGCGCCATGGCTGACCTCGCCCGACTCGAGCACGGTCTCATGGTCGGGCCGGTCTTCGGGCAGGCGGTGGAAATCGACCAGCGCCACCGTGCGCGCGCCGGCCGGACCCGCGATCCAGACGCTTGCGTCGAGAGCTGCCAGGGCGACACACATGTCGGACGGGTGCGTGGCCGTGCAGGCCGGCGAGGTGCCGATGATCGCGTGGCAGCGCCGGGATCCGCCCGCCGCATCGCGTCCGCTCCCAGGGTCCCGCTTGTTGCAACGGGAGGCGGCGACGTCGGCGAAGTACAGGCATCGCGTCCGCTGCATGAGATTGCCGCCGACGGTCGCCATGGTGCGCACCTGCGCCGAGGCGTCTGCCAGGATTGCGCGCCAGCATCGGATAACGCGATCGGACGAAGGGATGGGCCGCGACGGTGCTGTTCCGCGCCGCTGCACCAATCACGAGGCGACCATCGTCGGTCGTTTCGATCGCCGCAGACAACGCGAAGACGTCGGTGAGCCGGGACGGCTGCTCGACACCCTTGCGCATCAGGTCGACGAGGTTGGTTCCTCCGCCGAGCGGTCGGCTGGTCCCGGCCATCCGGACCGCCTCGATCAATGACCTTACGTGACGTCCTGGCCGCGCAAGCCTGTGATCTTCGTCACGGACGCCTTGGCCGGTGTGAAGCGAAAGCTTGCGCGAGCGTGCTGACACAAGGCTGTAAGATGGGTGCGATGATGTCATCTTCACCGGTGGATGTCGTTCGGGTGTGCGCTCGGGCCACCGTGACGAAACCGGAAGGGGCTGGCTTGCCTTCGTCCCTGCCGCCACCGGAAGGATCGTGTCGCGATATGCCCGGGAGACGCGCAGCATCGCCGAACGCTTCCCGCTTCCGCCGAGGACGCATGTCGTGACAGAGTCAGCCTCGGAGGAATGTCGGGCACAGCGGGTGGCGCCCGTCTTGCTATCCCGACCTTCGAAGGTGGCCGTTGCGCGACGCGTCTGCGGCTGCATGCTGAGCGTCTCCTCGGGGTCCTGCGCGCGCTTCGAGTGTCGAGAGACCGCTTGCCGCGGGACTCGCCGCTCGCACCCGCGTCCCGGGCGGCCACCGCGAAAGGCGATGTCGTGAGCACGCCGAACACGCTCGCGCGGCTCTTGTCCGCCAACGCATTCTTCGCCGAGTTGGGCCAGGATGCGATCCAAGCCATCGCCGGCCTTTGCCGGTTGCGAAGCGTTGCGCGGCACGAGGTGCTCTTCCAGAAGGGCGATCCGGGCGATGCCCTCTACGCGATCCGCCGTGGTCAGATCCGCATCGCCACCGGCACCGAGGACGGCCGGTCGGTGACGCTCAACCTCCTCGGGCCGGGCGATGTCTTCGGCGAGATCGCACTTCTCGACGGTCATGCCCGCACTGCGGAGGCCACCGCCCTCGAGGCGACGGACCTTTTCGTCATCGAGCGGCGGGATTTTCTCGGGCTCCTCGCGCACGATGCGACCTTGGCGGCGCGGATCATCGGCTTCCTGTGCCGACGATTGCGCTGGATGAGCGAACGCATGGAAGAAGCGACACTGCTTCCACTCGACGCCCGATTGGCGCGGCGTCTGGTCATGCTGTCCGAGGATTACGGTGCCGAGATCCAGGTGACGCAGCAGGAGCTCGCCGCTTACGTTGGCGCCGCGCGGGAAAGCGTGAACCGGGTCCTTCAGGATTGGCGCCGATCCGGCATCATCGATCTGGGGCGCTCACGCGTGCACGTGAAGATCGCGCACCGTCTGACGGCCCTCGGCGAGCCCTCCCGGATCTGAGGCGGCAGGAGGAGTCCACCCCATGAGACATCTGGTGCGCGTCGCGACGGTCCTCGTGGCCTGCGCCGTCCCAGGCGCTGTCCACGCTCAGACGCGCTGCACGGAAACGACACGATTCGACCCGCCTCTGCGAGTCTTGCGCTGCGACGACGGCCTCTCGCTCGAAACCGAGCGAGAGGCCGCGCTGCGGCCCATCGATCGGGACGGCGATGGGCAGCTCGAAGGAGCGGAGATCGGGGGGCGGGCCGTTCTCGTGACCCTGCCGCCTCGCTCGCGTCCGCGCCAGGGCGGCTTCCAGATCCTCACGCCCCACGCGATTGCCTCCGTGCGCGGCACGGTCTACGCCGTCGATGTGACCGCCGCCAAGACGGCGGTGTTCGTGGCTCGCGGCCGCGTCGCCGTGGCACGCCGGAACGCCCCGGCCGTGTCCGTCACGCTGGGCCCGGGTGAGGGCGTCGATGTCGATGCGGATCAGGCTCCCCTCGAAGTGCGGCGTTGGCCGCAGGAACGCGTCAGAGGTTTGCTCGAACGCTTCGGACGGTGAAAGCTGCAGGTCTGATGCCGGGCTTTGAGTCGATCTCGGCCCGCCACCGGATCAACCGACGCTTCGCCCTCCTCGTGCTCGTCGCTGCGCTCGGGTGGAGCGGCTGGCTCTCTCACCTGCACATCGCCGGACGGGCGACGCCGCTCGATCAACTCGAAGCGGCCCTCACGGATCTGCGCCTGCGCCTGGCCGGTCCACGTACGCCGCCCGCTGACATCGCGATCGTCGCCATCGACGACGAGATCGTCCGCCGGGAAGGAGGCTTTCCCGTGTCGCGCGCGACGATGGCGCGGCTCATCGAAACCATCGCGACCGCTCGCCCGCGCGCGCTGGCCGTCGATGTTCTGTTCCTGGAAGACGGGCGCCAACCGGAGGCGGATCATGCCCTTGCCGCCGCTCTCGCCAGGGTGCCCGCCGTCCTGGCGGCGGCCGCTGTTTTCGACGATGCGACGAACGAGGACGGCATCCCGGTCGCCACCGCCGTGCATCGTCCGACACCGGGGATCGGCGCGACCGCGCTGTCGGGCCTCGTCAACCTGTCCGAGGACGCCGCCGGCGTGCCGCGGCACCTTCCTCTTGTGACCCGAACGAACGAGGGTGTGGCCGCAGCTTTTGTCCTGCGCGCGGCGGCCCTGGCCGCTCGGAGCGATCCGGTCCTGAGCGAGGGAGAGGTTCGGATCGCGTCTTCCGTCATCCCGCTCGATCTCGGCTATCATCTTCCCCTCCGTCCCTACGGACCGCGGCGCACGATCCAAACGTTCGGTGCCGCCGCACTTCTCGATGGGACTGCACCGGCCGCCGTTCTGGCCGACCGCATCGTCGTGATCGGAGCGACGGCGCTGGGGGGAAGCGATACCTTTGCAACGGCGTTCGATCCCGTGATGCCCGGTGTCGAACTGCTTGCCACCGGCATCGCCCACCTGACCACGGGTGACGGCCTCGTGCGCGATGTGCGCGTTCGCCGCCTCGACGCCGTGGCCGCTATGGCTCTCGCGGGCTCTGCCGTGCTCCTGATCGCGCTGGTTTCTCCGCTCCCGGCGGCCCTCCTCGTCCTCCTCATCCTGACGGCATGGCTTGCTGTGGGCACCGTCGCCTTCAGCCGGGGCATCTGGCTGAGCGCCGCCCTGCCGCTCGCAGCCGCCGGACTGCCGGCCCTCCTGTGTGCGGCGGCACGGCAGGCGATCGATCGCCGCCAGAGCGTGAGGCTCGCACGATCGGAGCAGGCGCTGCGCCAGCTTCAACCCGCCGCGCTCGCGGATCGGCTCGCCTGGGACCCAACCTATCTGGCTTCACCCCTCACCCGCGAAATCCCGGTGCTCTTTATCGATCTCACCGGCTTCACCGGCCAGAGCGAGCGCCTCGGCCCGGTGCGCACCCGCGAGATCCTCAAGACGTTTCACGATCTGGTGGACGAGACCGCCTCGTCCCACGGAGGTCTTGTCGTCAACTTCATGGGCGATGGCGCGATGGTCGTGTTCGGCGCGCTGGATCCCGATCCCACCCGGGCAGAGAACGCCGTGCGGGCCGCCGAAGATCTGATCCTACGCACCCGCGACTGGATCGAGCGCGACCCCGAACTGGCAGGCGCCGGACGCGCGCTCGACGTGCGGATCGGCGCACATTACGGACCGGCCATCCTCTCGCGCCTCGGCAGCGATACCAATCAGCATGTCACGGCGACGGGCGATACGGTCAATGTCGCGAGCCGCCTGCTCGCGGTGGCTTCGGAAGCCGGGTCGCGCCTCGCCGCCAGCACCGATCTGCTGACGGCTGCCGGCCTCGACGAACCGGGCGACATCTTCGACGAGCGGCGGACAACGGCCCTGCGCGGACGGTCTCAACCCATCGAGGTTTGGCTGAAGCGCGATCCGAGTCCCCTGCCCTAAGCCTCAAGCCAAGCCGTACGCCGGGCCTTCTGTGACCGGGATCACGGAAACCGATCATCGTCGAGCGCAGAATGCTTTCACCCCAACAGGGAGAAGCAAGATGAAGACGAGTTCGATGAAGATGATGATGGTGGCAGGTTTCGCGCTCGCGGCCCTGGCCGGCGGCGTCGCCAGTGCCGACGCCCGCGGGTTCGGCCATGGCGGCTTCAGACACGGAGGATTCCACGGCGGCTTCGGTCACCATGGGGGCTTCGGCCACCGAGGGTTCAGGTACGGACGCTTCGGGTACGGAAGATTCGGCCATCATCGCCGCTTCGACCACCGCGGCTTCCGGCAGCGGTTCGGCGGGCTCGGCTGGGGGTATCCGTCCGGCACCTATTTTCTCAGTTCGAATTACGGTGACTGCCGCGCCATCTTCAGTCCGCTGCTTGGCGGGTACGAGCGCGTCTGCAGCTGATTGAAATCCGGCCGCGGGATCTTCCAGCCCGCAGGATCGGAACGGCCGCCGCTGCGTGCTCGGCGGCGGCTGCGAAATGATCTCGGTCGCGCAACGATTCTCGATGACGACGGACCCAGTGTTGGCGCGTCGGCCTCACCCCGTGACGAAGGCTGTGTCCGGCAATCGAAATGCATGACGCAATCGCCCCGAAATCGTGCAGAGCCATAACGCAGTGCTCAACAGTCCGAGACAAAGTTGCCAAGCAAGAGGGACAGCGATGAAAAAGACGTGGAGCCGACAGCGAGCCGGCAGCCTTGTTCTGCGCGCAATGCTCACCATTGTATTCACAGCCGCGGCCGGCATGAAGTTCGCCGCGATGCCATTCGAAGTCGCGGGATTCGAGCGCTTCGGCTATCCTCTGTGGTTCATGTACACCATCGGTGCTCTACAGCTGCTCGGCGCCGGCTTGCTCTGGGTTCGCGGCTTGACCAGTGTCGGAGCGGCCCTGCTCGCTGTCTTGATGGTCGGCGCTGTCGGAAGCCACTGGCACGCGGGCGATCCCGTTGTGATGGCAATCCCTGCGCTCGTACTCTCGATCCTGCTCATCGGACTCGCCTACGCGCGCCGCGCAGAATTGGCAGTCTTCATTCCCATGATCAGCGCTGAGCGATCTTGATCCAATCCGTTGCTGCTGCTGGAGGCTCGCCCGCATCAGTACGAGTGAAGTTGCTCGAGTATATGGAGGATAAGCTTGGAGCGGGTTGAAGCCCGGCGCTCACAGGGTGTCCATGGCGCCGCCCAATTGCGATCGCCGGACAGACCTTCAGCGTGTGCCGGGTGACCATTGTGATGTGCCACCCGCCCGAGGAAACTTGAGACTGTGATCGTCGAGCGACACGCATCGCAGGTCCACCTCCGCCCCGCGGGTGGATCCGCGATACGCTTCACACCCGATCATGATCGGTCATCGGTTCAACAAGACCGTGTCGCATGCAATGATAAATCAGGTCGATATCAGACTTGACACCGAGCTTTGCTTTGATTGAGTAGTGATAATTGCCAATCGTCTTCCGTGTTAGGCAGAAAGCTTCTGCTATCTCATCATTTGTTTTTGCATCGATGATCATTCTCAGGATTTCGAATTCTCTCGGCGAAAGCTGCTCAATGACGGGCTGGCCATCGTCAAGATGGCTCGCCGCCAGTGCGTGCGATATTTCCGGGCATAAAGTCAGTTTATTGTCGTACACATTGCGGACGGATTCCACCAAGACATTCGATGCACTGCTCTTGGTGATGTATCCGCGCGCACCGGCGCGAATGGCCTGTACCGCGTAGCTTGCAGCGGCATGCACGCTGAAGACGAGGATTCGTGCACGGGGATCGGTCTGCTTGATCTGTCGGATCGCGTCGATGCCGCCGCGGCCCGGCATGCTGATGTCCATGATGACCACATCGGGCCCGACGGCCCGGTAGCGGAGATAGGCCGATGTGCCGTCGTGCGCTTCAGCAACGACCTCGATGTCGGGTTGCCGTTCCAGCAGCCGTCGATAGCCTTCCCGGACGACCGCATGGTCGTCCACGACCATGACGCGTATCTGCGGACCGATCATGTCGTCTCCCTGGCGATAAGGGCGGTCGGGAAGCTGACTTGCAGTCGAAAGCCCTGGCTCGGCGCTGTTCCGATCGCGATCTGCCCATTGAGAGCGAAGACGCGTTCACGCATGCCGAGCAATCCGATGCCGGCTGGCGACCGTTGCGGCACATCAGCCGGCGCCCCGCGGCCGTCGTCTGCGATGGTCATCTGGACATCAGCGACGGCTCCCCTGGGCGAGGCTTTCAGGATGATCTCGATATTCCGGGCATTCGAATGGCGGATTGCGTTGGTGAGGCCTTCTTGAACGATCCGGTAGACGTGTACCGCTGCCTCGGACGGCAACTCGTCGAGGCGATCGTCGATCTGAAGCGCGAAGTTGACCTGATTTCCGGCTCTCTGCGCTCGCTCGGCTACCAACTCCCGGAGAGCGACCCGCAGGCCCAGATCGTCGATTTCCGGAGGCCTGAGGCATGCGAGGGTGCTTCGTAGCGCCCGCATCGCGACCGATGCCATGGCAGCAAGTTCCGCGCACTCGGCCGCGACCGCGGGAGAAGCGGATTTGGCGTCTTCTTGGACTGATCGCGCCAGAAGGCTGAGAGCCGTCAATCGCTGTGCGACGTCGTCATGGAGTTCGAGCGAGAGAGCGCGCCGTTCGCGTTCCTGGGCATCGATCAGTTTCCGGGCAAGCTCGGAACGCTCCAGCATTGCCACCTGCAGGCTTTGGGATAATTCGTTGAGGACAGTCGAGATGAGGTGAAGTTCACGCAAGCGGAAGCTTGGCAGGCGATAGGACAGGTCGCCGCCTGACAAACGGTTGACGCCGGTCAGTATCTCATTTGCAGGACGCAGCGCGTGTGAGATCGCGCCGTAGACGAGGATGCAAAGAATCGCCGTCAAGACGGCAAGCGCGCCCGAGACCTGCTTCAATGCGCTCCAGGCCGAACCGACGACGGCGTCCGGGTTGATATCCGCTTCGACGGTTCCCCTCAGGGCGCCCTTGTGTTCGAGCGGCACACTCACATTCGATCCTGAGAAGAAAACAAGCCGATAGATATTCGCGAACCACTCCGGTGTCGCTGGACCATGCACATCGGCGCCAAGGCAGCTTGATCGTCTCTCATCGGTATTCGCGTCGGCAAACCGTACGCACTGGCCGGGATGGAGTGTGTATCTGGTTACGATCTCCCAGTCAGGAAACCGCACGGAGAGATCGGTAGCCCTGTCTATCCTCAGGAGTTGCGCGCGAAGCTGCTTTTGTACCGCCTCGGCAGTCTCGGTATTCCATCGTTTTGTTTTGGCGGCAACGTCATGCATCACGAAGGCGGCGGCACCGACCGCGCAAAGAAGCGAGATGAGAGCGATCCGGCCGACAAGTGCCCACTTCAGGTCGAGATCGCGCCGGTCCAAACGGCCCAATGTCTGCTCTGCGCTGAGTGCCGGCATCCCATCCTCCCGAAGATTCGAGTGTACCCGAGCCCTCGGCCCTGTCGGAAGTGCTGCCGGCAGATCATGCGATTTGCCCAGGGACATGTGGGCAATCTGCCGTAGCCGGGGGCACCGAGCCGCGCTTTAAGTGACGGAGCCTGTTCATGGTCAGCCGAAAGAGTAAGTGATGCGCTTCCGTCCCTGCTTGAGCTTAATCATCGCGCTTCTTGTTCTTGTACCGGAAGCGCGAGCGGCCGAAATGGTCATGGTTGCCGGCGAAGATGCCGTGAGTTGGACGCCTGCGCCGCCTTCCTTGCCGAAGGGGAGTGAGATCAGCATCATCGCGGGCGACCCGGACAAGCCGGGGCCTTTCACGCTCAGGCTGAGGTTCCCACCCGACTATGTCATTGCCCCGCATACACACGCCACCGATGAAAGCGTGACTTTGCTGTCGGGCAGCGTAATGCATGACATGGGGGAAACCATAGACAAAGAGCGCGGCAAGCTCTTCAAGAAGGGCGCCTTCCTCTATCTTCCCGCCAAGATGCCTCACTCGCTCTGGACAACGAGCGAGGGTGCCGTCATCCAGGTTTCCGGCACCGGCCCCTTCGGGCTCGACTACATCAACCCGGACCAAGATCCGAAAGGGATGCGCGAGCACAAGCGCTAGGTCCGAGGCCCACCTGTTGCTTGCGAGACCGTCGATGCGGCGTGCAACAGCTTCCCAGGTCATTTGACGGTCGTAATCGGTAGGTAGACGGCCAATTACTCAGGCATGCTCCCGGCGCGTCATTGTTCCCAATTTTTGCTGTCTTGGGTATGGCGCGGCGCGGGTCCACCCCAACCCCAGGTGCGCGGCCTCTTCGACGCTTCCAACGATCGGGGGATGACACCGCCTCAGCGGCGGGACAGCACCTCGCGCACCCCAACCCAACGCAGGCCCGGGTAGCGCCCGTTGTCGAGCGGGTCGAGCTTTCCGGCACCACCGAACATGTCGCGCAGGTACTGCATGCCCTGCCAGACAGGAAACACCTTCCCCCGGCCTGGCGCCAGGATACGCCCGACCGCGATCATCGCGCCAAGGCTACCCACCCCGCCCATGCGCAGGGTCTTGAAGCGTTCCCCCGTCATGTCGCTCGCGGCCTCGGCCAGTCCCCGTGCGCTGACGACCTCGCCGGCGATGCGCAGGATGCGAGGGGCATCGCGGTCAAGCGCGGCAGCGGCCGTGTAGGCGGCAACATCGTCCATCGCGGTGAAATCGAGGGGCTGGTCCGCGTCTCCCCAGTACAGCACCCGCCGCCAGCCGAACTGGATCAGGGGCATCTGCGCCGTCAGCATGTCCATGAAGCCGCCGTTCAAAATCGAGGTCGCCCGCACGGGTGCGCGGTCCAGGCGCTCGTGGAAGCGGCGGCGCAGGTCGAGGTTGCGGTTGCCGCCCGGCTCCGTCCTGGTGAAATCCAGGGCGAAGTCGGAGGGGATGAAGCGCGGCGCGCCGGCAGCGACCGCCGCCTCGAGGAGCGCGGTCTGACCGTCGAGGATCGTCTCCTCCAAGCCGTTCAGCGCCGAGATGACGCAGGTCGCGCCCCGACAGGCGCGGGCAAGGCCGGGGGCATCCTTCAGGTCGGTCCGCACCAGGGTCGCCCCGGCGGATTCGAGCGGCGCGGTTCGCTCCGAACTCGTTGCCGGCCGGATCACGGCTCTCACAGAGGCTCCGCGCTGACGAAGCGCGCGTGCGATGCGCAGGCCGAGCCCACCCGTTGCACCTGCCATGACGACCTCGGGACGGGCTTCGTCCGACATGCCTCACCTCTCTGTGCCAGATCCTCTCGCGGAGGTAGGGTGTTCCGACTCTCCCGTGCAGGGACCAACATCGGGACAGGTCGTTGCAGATCGGGAACGATACGACCATGGACGTCGATGATCTTCGCGCCTTCGCGCGGATCGCGGACCTGCTCAGCGTCTCGGCCGCAGCGCGGACCCTGGGCCGGCCCAAGTCTTCGGTCAGCCGCTCGCTCGCGCGACTTGAGGCGGAACTCGGCTTGGCTTTGGTCGAGCGGTCGACGCGGCACCTTCGGCTGACCGATGCGGGCACCCTCCTGCTCCCGCATGCGCGCCGTATCATCACCGACGTTGAGGAGGCGGTGACGGCGATCGGCAATTATGCCGGATCGCCGCGCGGTACGTTGACGATCAACGTGCCCTTCACCTTCGCGGTCGGGCTGCTCGCGCCGATGCTGCCGACCTTCCTGACGCGATATCCGGACGTCCGCGTCGTGCTCGATGTCGAGAACCGGTTGATCGACCTGCCGGTTGAGGCCGCCGATCTCGTCATCCGCATCGGGACGCTGCCCGACAGCGATTTCGTCGCACGCCATCTTGCCCGGATCGAGCTCTGGACCTGCGCCAGTCCGGCCTATCTCGCCGAACGCGGAGCGCCCTCGACGGTCGCGGACCTCTCGCGGCACGTGCTCTTGTCGGCCTTCGACCGCCTCATGACATGGTCGTACCGCCAGCCCGGCGGCCAAGTGGAACAGGTCGATGTCCGACCCGGGAACGTGGTGCCGGAACCGACCGCGATGCGCACCGTGCTGGTCGGCGGGGCCGGCATCGGTCGCCTGCCCGACTTCCTCGCCAGGGAGGCGGTTTCCACCGGCGCGCTGGTACGCTTGTTCCCGGAGGCTGCAGAGGACACGGTCGACGTGCACGCGCTGTATCCGAGCCACCGTAGCCTGTCGTCCAAGGTGCGCGTCTTCATCGACGCGCTGATCAGACACCTTGCCGTGATCAGGGCGCAGGATGCATCGGATGTGCCGGCTCATGCCGAATAGGCTTCAGGCGGCTCGCCTATCCTGCCCTGAGTTCCGACCCGTTGAGCTCGGACGAAGGTATCGTTCCCGGTGATGTTCGGCCTCCCCGGCCTCGACGTCGTCGCCGGGTCCCTTGTTTCCTTCGATGGCCACATTTGCTGAAGCTCGGCGTCGTTCTGCTGCCTGGCGTGTCCCTGCCCGCACGAACCGGCTGATGGAGCGGCCGCAACCTTCAGGTCCGCTTTTCCCATATCCGTGGGAATCCGGACCAGCAGGCGAGATGTCTGCAAGGGGTCAAGGGTTCGCGCCCGGCCTGTTCGCTCATGCGCCATTTCCCCACCTTCGTTCATCGTCCGTGGAATAACCGTATTACCGAACATCTGCCGTTGGCGTGGAAGATATAGTCTTCGATTCGAGCGACCCCAGGAATTGCGGATATCAGGCCGCGTCGACCGTGGCGCGTTACGGGCTTCCGGCAACCTGTGGGCTCGCCGACTTACGATGTCTCGGGAGCTCGGTGGAGTTGCACGCAAAACACCGAGACGGCGAACCCTTCTGCAAGGTCGAGGTTAGGCATGCTGGGGCCGCGGTGGCGACCGTGTCCTCTCGGACGCGGGGACCGGCCGCGATGCGGCCGGCGCACGTGGACGTCATGGGAAGCAGCATGGACGAGGATCACGCCCGCAGGGATGCTGGAAAAGGGGGGGCGAGCACGGGCGAGCCGGCCGGCGGAGCGATGGACCAGGGTGCCCTCGAACCGCTCGGCCGCCCGGGGCTGCGGCACTGGCAGCAGAGCACCATCACCGAGCCGAGCCTCGAAGAGCGCGGCAACGTCTTCTTCGCCGCCGTCGAGATGACCCGCATGCCGATGATCCTGGCCGACCCGCGACAGGACGACGTGCCCATCGTGTTCGCCAACAACGCCTTCCTCGACCTCACCGGCTACGAGGAGGCGGAGGTGATGGGCCGCAACTGCCGATTTCTCCAGGGCGCCGGCACCGACCCGGAACACGTCGCGCGGCTGCGTGAGGCCGTCGAGAAGCGCGAGGCGGTGGCCGTCGAGATCCTGAACTATCGCCGCGACGGCACGCCCTTCTGGAACGCCGTGTTCATGGGGCCGGTGCACGACCCGCAGGGCGAGACCATCTACTTCTTCGCCAGCCAGCTCGACGTGACGCAGCGGCGCGAGGCGGAGCAGCAGTTCCGGCAGGCCCAGAAGATGGAGGCCATCGGCCAGCTCACCGCCGGGCTGGCGCACGACTTCAACAACCTGCTGCACGTCATCGACGGCAGCCTGGAGCGGCTCGCGGCCAAGCGTCACGACGACAAGGCGTTCGAGCGCTACCTCGTCGCGGCGACCACCGCCGCGCAACGGGGCGCCAAGCTGACCCACCAGCTGCTCGCCTTCGCCCGGCGGGGCCGGCTGGAGCCGAAGGGCGTCGACCTCAGCGAATTGGTGAATTCGGTCGCCGAACTGCTGGAGGCGTCGGTCGGCAGCAAGGCGTCGCTGCACCTCAACCTGCAGCGTCGCCTTCCGCCGGTGAAGGTCGATCCGACCCACCTTGAGATGGCGCTTCTCAATGTCGTCGTGAACGCGCGCGACGCCTCGCCGAATGGCGGTGCCATCACGGTCACGACGCGGGAGATCCACCTGAACGGCGACGCCAAGGCCCGTCACCTGGAGCCGGGCGACTACGTCCTGCTCTGCGTATCCGACGAGGGCACCGGGATGGCGCCGCACGTCGCATCGCGGGCGACCGAGCCGTTCTTCACCACCAAGGCGCGCGGCGCGGGCACCGGACTCGGCTTGGCGATGGCGCACGGTTTCGTGCAGCAATCCGGGGGGCGGCTCGAGGTCGAGAGCGCGGTCGGGCGCGGCACGACCATCCGCATGCTCTTTCCACGCTACCGGCCCGAGGCGGAGCCGCGTGAACGGCCGGCGCAGGAGGCCGGCCACCGGGCGCCCCGGCCCGACACGTCGACGGCACCCCCGCTGGTTCTCGTGGTCGACGATAGCCACGAGGCCGCGTCCATGGCCGCCGAGGCCCTGCAGGACGTCGGCTACCGTGTGGTCATCGCCCACAGCGCGGAACAGGCGCTGGAGCGCTTCGACGAGGCCGCAGCGTCCGACAACGGGTTCAGGCTGGTGTTCACCGACGTCATCATGCCCGGCGGCGAGAACGGCATCGTGCTGGCCGCCAAGGTCCGCGAGCGGGCCCCGGACGTGCCGGTGCTTCTGACCACCGGCTACAACGACGAGATGGCCATGGAGGGGCCGCAGCCGCACGCCATGGACGTGCTGGGAAAACCCTACCGCCGCAGCGAGTTGATCGACCGCGTGCAGACCGCCTTGCGCCGCGGGGCCAGGACAGGACCCGGGCGCGAGACCTCGGATTTCGGCCATGCCATGGCGTGAGTGGCGCTGAGGCCGCAGCACGCAACCTTCATCCATCGAAACGATTGCCGAATGCACGCATCCGCACGGGCCTGAATGGCCCCGGTTGCGCGGCCGGCAGCACAACCCGGAGGCGTTCATCCCGTGGACCGAGACGAGAGCGGCTTCGCCACGGTCGACCTGAGGCTGCTGCGCGCCGCGGTCGAGGCGTCCGGCGAGGCCATCCTGATCACCTCGGCCGATCTCGACGAGCCGGGCCCCCGCATCGAGTACGCCAATCCCGCCTTCACCCGCATGACCGGCTACGCGGCGCACGAGGCGATCGGCCGCTCGCCGCGTTTCCTGCAAGGGCCGGACACGGACCGTGCCGCCCTCGACCGGGTGCGGGCGGCGCTTCGAGCCGGCGAGGCGACCCAGGGCGAGGCGCTGAACTACCGCAAAGACGGCTCGACCTACGTCGTCGAGTGGCTGATCACGCCGGTTTGCGAAGCGGACGGGCGCATCACGCACTGGGTCTCGGCACAGCGCGACGTCACCGAACGACGCGCCTACGAGGACCGGCAATCCATGCTGGTGCGCGAGCTGCACCACCGGGTCAAGAACACGCTCGCCACCGTCCAGGCCGTGTTCAACGCCACGGCACGCTCCGGGCTATCGGTCGCCGAATTCACCCGCGCTTTCTCGGGCCGGGTCGCGTCGCTCGCCCGCACCCACGCGTTGATCACCGAGGACGAGGCGCAGGCCGCTGCTTTCGAGGGCCTGTTGCGGGCCGAGCTCCAGCCCTACGACGAGCGCGGCCGTCTCACCCTGGAAGGGCCACGGGTGGTGCTGCCGTCCGAGATCGCGGTTCCAGTCGGCATGGCCCTGCACGAACTGACCACCAACGCCCTGCGGCACGGCGCGCTCGCCGATCCGGACGGCCGCCTGCAGGTCACATGGTGGGTCGAGGAAGCGGCGGAGGGGCGGGCCCTGCGCTGGGACTGGACGGAACACGACGGCCCGCCGGTCGGACACCCCACCCGTGAGGGGTTCGGCTCGCGCCTCCTCAACAAGGTGCTGGCCGCACAGACGGGCGCCGAGGTGGACGTCGCCTTCGCATCGGACGGGATCAGGGTCTCCGTCCGGATGCCGCTTCCGGATCGGTCCAGCTGATCCGAGCCTCGAAGCGGACGCGCCGAGCACGGGCGTGGCACGCTTCCACGGGCGGGCGGCGATGGGCCGTCATGCTCCTCCTGGCATGCCCGGTCAGTGGACCGCCTGGAAGCCGGCAAGCGGGGCCTCGACGACGCAGGTCACGCCCTCGGGCGGGTAATCGAGCGCGATGCGGCCGCCGACCTGCGCGGTCAGCCCGCGCTCGATCAACCGCGAGCCGAAGCCCTTTTTCATGGGCGGCCTGACCGGCGGTCCGCCGCGCTCCGTCCAGGCGATGCGCAGGCCCGGGCCTTCGGGCGCGTCGAGCACCGCCGCGGTGACCGCGACCCGGCCCTCGGGCACCGACAAAGCCCCGTACTTGATCGCGTTCGTCGTCAGCTCGTGCAGCGTCAGGGCGAGCGAGAGCGCCGCCCTGCCGCCGATCTCGACGTCGGGTCCTTCGTAGACGACGCGCTCCCCCGCCGATTCCTGCACGCCGACGCCCTGGCGGACCACGGCGCCCAGCGGCGCTCGCTCGACCGCGCCGCCGAGCAGCACGTCGTGCGCCTTGCCCAGCGCCACCAGTCGGCTGCTCAGCACCTCGCGCGCCGCCTCCACGTCGGTTGCGCCGCGCAGGGTCGAGGTAGCGATGGCCTGCACCATCGCCAGCAGGTTCTTCATCCGGTGGCTGAGCTCGTGGTTGAGGAGTTCCTGGTGCTCCTCCGCCCGCTTCTGCTCGGTGATGTCCCGCGTGACGGTCGCATAGCCGATGACCCGGCCGCCCGCGTCGCGGATGGCGATGAGGTCGTACAGCACGGGGAACTCGGCGCCGGTGTCGAAGCGGCGCATGCGCAGCTCGCCGCGCCAGCGCCCGTCCGTCTGCAGTGCGGGGACCACGACCTGCTCGATGTAGTTCCAGGTCTCGGGTGGGTAGAAGCTCGCCCGATCCACGCCCTCGGCGCTGGTGCCGGGGAAGCCGACCATGCTGAGCCCGGCCTCGTTGATCCACTCGATGCGCCAATCCGCGTCGGCGATGCCGATGAAGTCGGAGGACTGCGCCACGATGGCCGCGAGCTTCTTGGCCTCGGCGTCGGCCGCCTTGCGGGCGCTGACGTCGACCGCCGTGCCGGAGAACCGTACGGGCTTGCCCGCCTCGTCATGAATGAGCCGGCCCTTGCACTCGACCCAGCTGAGCGGACGGCCGGGAATGGCGAGCCGGTAATCGATGAGGAAATCGGCGCCGCGCTCGAAGGTCTCACGGATGGCGGCCCGCAGGGGCGGGATGTCCTCCGGGACGACGAAGGCTTGGTACTGCTCCATGGTGACGCCGGCTGCGGTCCGCTCGACGTCGAGCCCGTAGAGCCGCGCGAAGTGGGCGTCGCCGTGCAGCAGGTCGGTGTCGACCATCCAATCCCAGAGACCGACGTCGCCCGAGGCCGTCAGCGCCATCTGCAGGCGCTCGTCACTCTGCCGAAGGCGCTCCTCGGCCAGCCTCTGCCCGGTGCGGTCGCGCAGGACCTTGACGAAGCCGGTGGCGGTCCCGGCCTCATCGCGCAGCACCACCATCTCGCCCAGTGCGAAGAATCTCTCGCCGCCCTTGCGCAGGTGCCAGCGCTCGTCCGCGCCGCGCCCTTCCGTCAGGGCGCCGTGCATCTCCTGGTCCGCGATGCCGGCGACGCGGTCCTCCGGCGTGAAGAACACGTCCGCCGGCCGGCCGCGCACCTCCTCGGCCGTCCAGCCCAGGATGCGTTCGGCGCCGGCGTTCCAGTCGGTGACGTGGCCGTCGAGGTCCATGACCACGATCGCGTAGTCGGTGATGCTCTCGAACACGGCCTGGTAGCGCGCCTCACCGGCCCGCACCGCGGCCTGCGCCGCCGCCTCGCTGACCTGGGTCAGGCCCGCCGTGGCGGTGCCGGCGAAGAGTTGCAGGAGCGTCAGGTCCCGCTCGGTGAAGGCGTCCGCGCGGCGGGATTGCAGCGTCAGGACACCCAGGACCCGCTCGCCGCGGATGACGGGCACGTGCACGGCGGAGCCGAGATCCGGCGCCTCGATCAACCCGCCGTCGACGCCGTCGTCCGTGCGGGCGTCGGTCACGAGCACGGGGCTCGCGGCGCGGTAGCAGCGGCCGGAGGCGCTGCCCTCGAATGGCACCCGCAGGCCGCGATGAGGTTTGAGGCTACCGCGAACGGCGTGGTATTCGAGGGCATCGCCGTCGACGAGCCCCAGGACGGCCCCATCCGCGGCGGGCACCGCCTCCATGGCGCCGGCGAGAACGGCTTCGAGCACCGCATCCTGCCGGCCGCCGGCCCGGGCAATTCCGGCCTGGGTCGTGCCGAGGACGGCGCGCTGGCGCTCGAGAAGACCGCGCTCGGTCAGCAGGTCGTCGCGCAGGCGCACCGCCTGCCGCATTTCGACTTGGCGCATCACCTGCCGGGCGAAGCGGCGCAGCGCGTCGGCCTGCCCCTCGGTCAGGCCGTCCGGGCGCGGGAGGTGATCGATGACGCAAAGGCTGCCGAGCGCCGTGCCTTCGGCCGTGCGCAGCGGCGCGCCGGCGTAGAACCGGATGTACGGCTCGCCGGTCACGAGGGGGTTGTCGCAGGTACGCGGGTCGGCGGCCAGATCCGGGACGGTCAGGATGTCGTCGGCGCCGAGGGCGAACTTGCAGACCGAGCGGTTGAGGTCGGTCTCGCAATCGGGGAAGCCGACGCGGGCCTTGAACCATTGCCGGTCGCGGTCGACGAGGCTGACCAGGGCGACAGGCGCGTCGCAGGCCTGGGCGACGAGGTGGACGATGTCGTCGAAGCCCTCCTCGGGCGGCGTATCGAGGAGGGCGAGGGCTTCGAGGGCGGCGAGCCTGGCCGGGTCGGCGACCCGGTCATCCGAACCGGACGGGCTGGCGGGCGGCTTGGAAGTCTCCAGGGGGCGGCTCTCGGGCATCGTCTCCGTCTCGCGCGCAAGCTTAGACCGATGAGGCGTGGCTGTCGCGTGAATAGGATCGCATCGGGCCTATGACCTGGGGATCCGAGTGCCGGCTCGCGCTGGAACCGGCACGCCCGGAGGCCGCTTGCACCTGTTCCCCGGCAAGAGATCCGGCGACGAGGAGGACGGGATGTCGAGCGACACGCGAAAGCATCGTGAACTGGTCGATGCGCTGAAGGCGGCGCAGGGCAAGAACGACGGGTCCTTCGAGCAGGCTGTCATCACCGCCTTCGAGCACGTCTTCGACCACTTGGATCGAATGAACGCCCATGTCGCGGCCGGCGGTCCCGACGGCGAGGAGGGGCACCTCAAACCGGGCGAGTCACCGACCCTGCGCTGACGTCGGGTGCGAGGCCTCGGAGGCGCCCCGTGAGGCCCGCTCGCTCGGCCCCAAACCGGAAAGCCCGGCATCCGGACCTCCGCCGTGACCGACGTGGTGTCCGGCCGTCCGCCGGCAGCACGACGGCCTGGGCGCCCTCGACACGGCGGTCCCGCGGCTCATGAGGCCCGCGCGGCAGGGTCCCGGCAGCGCCCGGCGCGTCGGGTGTCACTTCCGCAATCTATCCGTAATCGCCGGCCATAAGCCCAAGTACGAGCTGCAAGCACACACGCGACTCTGTCCGCGGCGTTCGAGTATGCTCGCGCCTGCCGGGCCATTCCGACCGGGCGTCGCCTCGACCCAAACCCGGATGCCATGACCGAGTACCTCGTCAAGCGCGCCAATCTCCTGGTCTTCGGCGTGCTGATGGTCATCCTCGCCCTCGTCGGCGCAGTCACGTGGGAGCGCTTGAACGCCTCACGCGTCGCCCGCGAGTGGTCGCAGCACAGCTACCGGGTGCTCACCACCACGAAGGACCTAGCCATCGCTCTGCGTGACGCCGAGCGCGGCCAACGCGGCTATGTCCTGACCGGACGGGACGAGTATCTCGGCCCTTACCACGCGGCGCGGGACCGCATCGGCGTGCTGCAGGGCGAGCTGCAGGCGCTCACCGCCGACAACCCTGCGCACCAGGAACGCATCCGCGGGTTGGCCCCCGTCGTCCAGCACAAGCTGGAGGAACTCGCGCAGACCGTACAGGCGCGCCGCGACGGCGGGGTGGAGGCGGCCCTGCGCATCGTCAACACGGATGCCGGCCGCAAGGACATGCGCGAGGCCGAGACCATCGTCGCCGCGATGCTCGCCGACGAGCAGAACCTGCTCGAGGAGCGGCTTGCCCAGAACGACACCCGAGCGCGGTGGGTACGCTGGTCCGTCCTCGGCGGATCGACGCTCGCCATGCTGACCCTTCTCTGGGCGGCGCGCCTCTTGAACCAGGCATGGTCGCGGTCCCAGAAAACCGAGGACGAGCAGCGGGTGTTGGCGCTGCGCCTGCGCACCACCCTCGACAGCCTCAGCCAGGGCGTGGCCGTGTTCGGGCCCGACCGCAGGCTCAAGAACTGGAACGAGTGCTTCCAAGTGCTGCTCGCCCTGCCCCAGGCGATGCTGCGGCAGGGCACGACCTACGCCACCTTCGTCGAGCAAACGGCGAAGCCGGGGCGTCCCACCCTGGAGACCGAGGATCAGATCCGCCACGGCAGCCAGAATCCGCGTGAGCCCATCACCTACGAGCGGGAGGCTGCGAACGGGCATCACCTGGAAATCCGCCGCACGCCGATGCCGGACGGCGGCTTCGTCTTGACCATCTCGGATATGACCAAGCGCGCCCAGGCCGAGAGCGTGCTGCGCGAGGCCCAGAAGATGCAGGCCATCGGGCAGCTGACCGGCGGCATCGCGCATGACTTCAACAATCTGCTCCAGGTCATTCTGGGGAACCTGGAGTTCGTCCGCGCGAAGCTGACCGACGATGCCAAGCTGCAGCAGCGCATCGAGCGCGCGGCCTGGGCGGCCCAGCGCGGCGCGACGTTGACGGGCCAGCTCCTCGCCTTCGCCCGCAAGCAGCCCCTGGCGCCCGCGCCCATCGACCTTGCCGCGACCATGCCGGACCTGATCCCGCTGCTGCGTCGCACCCTCGGCGAGCACATCGAGGTGCGCTACGTCGAGACCGCGGGGCTCTGGCCGGCCATGGCCGACCCCGCGCAGCTCGAGAGCGCGGTCCTGAACCTCGCCCTCAACGCCCGCGACGCCATGCCGGGCGGCGGGCGCCTGACGATCGAGCTCGGCAACAAGGTTCTCGACCCCGAATACGCGCGCCACCACGCCGAGGTAACGCCGGGCGACTACGCGATGGTGGCGGTCTCCGATACCGGCCACGGCATGGTGCCCGAGGTGCTGGCGCGCGTCTTCGAGCCGTTCTTCACCACCAAGCCCGACGGCAAGGGCACGGGGCTCGGCCTCGCGATGGTCTTCGGCTTCGTCAAGCAGTCGGGCGGCCACGTGAAGATCTACTCGGAGCCCGGCGAGGGCACGACGGTCAAGCTCTATCTGCCGCGCGCGGTGGGTGCCGCGATCGCCGCCCAGCGCTCGGGCGCGCCGATCGAGCTCCCGCGCGGCACGGGCACGGTGCTGGTGGTCGAGGACGAGGCGGCGGTGCGAGAGATCGCCTGCGCGATCCTGGCCGATCTCGGCTACCGGGTGCTGGAGGCGGCCGATGGCGAGGAGGCGCTGCGGGTGTTCGGCGCGAACGCGGCCGCCATCGACCTCTTGCTCACCGACGTGGTGCTGCCGGGCAAGGTGCGGGGGCGCGAACTCGCCGAGCGCGTCCAGGCGCTGCGCCCGGAGGTGCCGGTGGTGTTCATGTCCGGCTACACCGAGAACTCCATCGTGCATCACGGCCGGCTCGACGACGGGGTCCAGCTCATCGGCAAACCGTTCAAGCGCGAGCAGCTCGCCCGCAAGGTCGCCGACGCGCTCGGAGCGCCGGCGATCTCCGAGGCCGAGGCCGACAACATCGTCGCCCTGCATTCCAAGCGCGATGCCTGATCCTCACACGGCGGATACGGGCAAACCTATCCGGACCGGGACAAGATGCCGTTCGCGCCAGCGGGGGCGTGCAGGCGCCGGTACTCGGCGGGCGTGAGGCCGACCCGCCGAACGAAGGCCCGCCGAAGCGTGTCGGCATCCCGGAACCCGCAAGCGCCCGCGACCTGCTTCAGGGCGACTTCGCCCGTCTCCAGGAGGCGGCGCACCGCCTCGATCCGCACGGTCTCGACGTAGGCTGCGGGCGTCATGCCGGTCTCGGCCCGGAACACGCGCGCGAAGTGACGGGGGCTCATGCCGGTCCGAGCGGCCAGCCGCTCGACGCCGTGATCCTCGGCCGGATGCGCGGCGACCCAGCGTTGCGTTTCCTGCAGCGCCGAGCGGCCGGCCGGCGCGCTGACCCCCCGGCGGCTGAACTGCATCTGGCCACCGCCGCGCTTGAAGAACATGACGAGTTGGGCCGCCACTCGGCGCGCGATCTCGACCCCCAGGTCCTCCTCCACGAGCGCCAGGGCGAGGTCGAGCCCGGCCGTGACCCCGGCCGCGGTCCGAAGCGGGCCGTCGAACAGGCAGATGGCATCCGCCTCAACCTGCGCCTCGGGATAGCGCACGGTCAGCATCTCGGCCACGGCCCAGTGCGTCGTCACGCGCCGGCCGCGCAGAAGGCCGGCTTGCCCGAGCAGGAAGGCCCCGCTGCAGACCGAGCCGTAGCGGCGGCAGCGCGCGGCAGCCTCCCGGAGCCACGCGAGGAGCTCGGCGCCGACCGCCGCCTCGTGCATCCGGGGCGCCCCGGCGACGAGGAGCGTATCGAAGGCCGGCTCCGCATCCGCGGGGGCGACGAGGTCCGGCAGCAGCCGTCGGCCCGACGAGGTCGTGATCGGTCCCGGTGCCGTGCCGACGACGGAGAGGCCGTAGACCTCCCGTCCGCACTGGGCATTCACTTCCGCGAAGACGTCGAGCGGTCCGGCCACGTCCAGGAGCTGGACGTCGGGCATGGCGAGAAGAGCGACCGACCGGGATGTCATCGGGGATCCGTGTCCGACGGTGCAGGCACGTTGGCAGAAATCGTCTTATTGCGGCGATTGATGCCAAACCAGGCTTCCCATAGCTCAGGGCAACCCCGAGGGCAAAGGAGATCCGTCCATGAGCGTCCATTCCGAAGCCGCCATCCCCGACAGCAAGCTCGCCCGTGCCATCACCGATTTCGTCCGCGACACCGAGACGGAGCTGCTCTTCAATCATTCGAGCCGGGTCTACCAATTCGGCGCGCTCGCCGGCGTCCATCGCGGCCTGACCTTCGACCGGGAGTTGCTCTACGCGGGCGCCATGTTCCACGATATCGGCCTGATGCCGGATCACAGCAGCGCGCAGGAGCGCTTCGAGGTGGACGGCGCCCACGCGGCCCGCGATTTCCTCACCGCGCACGGCGTGCCGGAGGCGGACGTCTACACCGTCTGGACGGCCATCGCGCTTCACACCACGCCCGGCATCCCGGTCCACATGCATCCGGTGGTCGCCCTGGTCACGGCCGGCGTCGAGATGGATGTGTTGGGCCTGACCTACGACCAGTATTCCGATGCCGAGCGCGACGCGGTCGTCTCGTCCTTTCCCCGCACGCCGGGTTTCAAGGAGGACATCATCCAGGCCTTCTACGACGGCATCAAGCACAAGCCGGACACCACCTTCGGCAACGTCAAGGCCGACGTCATCGCCGACAAGGAGCCGGGCTTCCGCAAGGGCAACTTCTGCAGCGTGATCCGGGCCTCCCGCTGGCCCGGCGGGGCGCATGCCCCGGGGTGCGGCTGCGGCCAGCATGATTGATCGTCGCGGGCGGGCCGCCCGGAACGTGCGACAAACCGCACGGCACGCCGCCTGCACGGGTCGAAACCGCCGGCCTGCTCAACGCTGACCGTCCCGACGGTTCCCCAGCCGGGCAAGACCATTCGGCGCGTTGCGGCAGGCGGGTCAATTCGAGCGGGTCAACCGGGTGGGGAGCCTGGCGGGATGACGATGGACCAGAAGACCATCACGGTCGGGCTCGTGGCCCCCCGCAAATCCCAGGCGCTGGACGTCGTCGGGCCTGCCGACGCGTTCGCGCAGGCCGGTCAGGTGCGCGGCGCACGCGTGGCGTATCGAGTGACGCTCCTGGGAACGGAGCCTGGACCCATCACCGCGGCTTCCGGAATCCGCATGCTGCCCGACCGCCTCATCGGCGAGGTGAGTGAGCCGTTCGACACCCTGCTGGTCGCCGGCAGCCCGGATTTCGAGGAGGGGAGCCGAGATCCGGAACTCCTGCGATGGATCGCCGGCATCGCGCCGAGGACCCGTCGGATCGGTTCCATCTGCAACGGGGCCTTCGTGCTCGCGGCCGCGGGACTGCTCGACGGGCGGCGAGCGACCACCCACTGGCAGTTCGCCAAGCAGCTCGCGGAGATGTACCCGAAGGCTCACGTCGAGCCGGACCGCATCTTCGTCCGGGACGGCAACATCTACAGTTCGGCCGGCGTCACGGCGGGAATCGACCTTGTCCTGGCCTTGATCGAGCAGGATTGCGGCAGCGCCGTCTCGCTCGCCGTGGCGCGCGCGCTGGTCGTGTTCCTGCGCCGGCCGGGTGGGCAGTCCCAGTTCAGCGTGCACCTGCAGGCACAGCTGACCGAGCACGCGCATCTCGGACAGGTTCTCGATTTCGTGTTGGACAACCTGTCGGCCGACCTCTCGGTCGCGCAAATCGCGCGTCGCGCGGGCGTCAGCGAGAGAAGCCTGACCCGCCTGTTTCACGACGAACTCCGTACCAGCCCGGGTCGCTTCGTGGAGGTGGCGCGGGTGGAGGCCGCACGCGGCCTCCTCGAAGCAGGGCACCTGACCATCCAGCAGATCGCCTATCGCTGCGGCTTCGGATCGACCGACACGATGCGGCGCGCCTTCCTACGGCATCTCCAGACTGCCCCGGGCGATTACCGCCGACGCTTCCAAGCGCCTGTCGTGGCCGGCACGGCCGTAGACCAAGGTCCGTGATGGGTCGGTGAGGCCCGAGGGCTTGCGTCTCGAGCCCGTCCCGACAGGCGTCCAATCGGCCGGCGACCCGACCGTCCATACCCTTGCGCGGAAAGGGATGCGAGCGCGGGCGGCATCGGATGCTCGATCGACGCGCATCCCGCTCGGCCTGTCCGAAACTGCGTTCGATCTGGCGGGATCTGTCGTGACGCCGGACTGTACGCCTGGATGACGGGCCACCTAATCTTCGCGGCACCGAAGCGGATCACAATCGAGGTGACGCATGCTGGCGACAGCGGCAAGGGTTCCTGTCACGGTGCTGACCGGCTTCCTGGGATCGGGAAAGACGACCCTCCTCAACCAACTGCTCGCGCAGGGCGAGGCCGAGGGGACTGCCGTCATCGTCAATGAGTTCGGCGAGGTCGGCATCGATGGCCAACTGGTCGTCGGCGTCGACGAGGACGTGATCGAGCTCAACAACGGCTGCATCTGCTGCACGGTCCGCGCCGACCTCGTCGCCACGATCGGGCGCCTGCTTGCGCGGCCGCAGCCCGTGCGCCGCATCCTGATCGAGACCACGGGCCTCGCCGACCCGGCCCCCGTCATTCAGAGCTTCATCCTCGACGAACATCTCCGGGCACGAACCGAACTCGACGCACTCGTGACCGTCGTCGATGCCCGCCACAACCCGCTCTGGCTGTCGATGGGCGAGAAGGTCGAGGCCGCGGGCGGGGAGAACGTCGCCCGGGAGCAGATCGCCTTCGCTGACCTCCTCCTCCTCAACAAGACGGACCTCGTGGACGAGACTGCCCTGGAGACCTGCGAGACCGAGCTTCGTCGCATCAACCCGCTCGCCCGCATCCGACGCATGCGGGACGGGGAGGTCCCGGCCGCGGAGGTGCTCGGCATCGGTGCCTTCGACCTGAAGAACGCGCTGACCATCGAGCCGGAACTCCTGTCGGACCTGGAGCACGAGCACGACGACGCCATCGCGAGCGTCTCGCTCCGCCCCGAGGGGGACCTCGATCCGACGGCGTTCTTCCGCTGGCTGAACCGCTTCGTGCAGGCGAAGGGGGCCGACATCCTGCGCATCAAGGGCATCGTCGCCCTCGTCGGCGAGGCGCGGCGCTACGTCTTCCACGGCGTGCACATGACCCTCGACGGCCGGCCCGGCAAACCCTGGCGCCCCGGCGAGCTACGGCGCGGCGAAATCGTGTTCATCGGCCGCGGCCTCGATGCCCAGGAGATCGCGGTCGGCTTGGCGCAGTGTCGGGCGGCGCAAGCGGCGTGAGCGGCCCGCGAAACGGGAGAGGACCGGCCGTGCCATCGCCCCTCGCTTTGGCCATCACCAGCCCTGGCGTGCTCGAGGCAGGGCTCACACGTCCGCCCCTTGTGGCCGGGCACCGGATGCTGGCGAAGGCTCTGATCGAACCCCCCGCCGCCGCGCCGGCCCACTGAACGGAGGCCCCATGAAGCTCCAGCACACCCTCGGCGGCCTCGAAGGCCTCGATCCCGTCCAGCCCGAGTTCCGCGTCTTCGTCGAGCCTTGGGAAGAGCGCATCTTCGGCATCCACACCGCCATGATGGCGCTCAGCCCCCAGCTCAACCTGCCGCAGACGTCGAGCACCTTCAGCACGGTCTGGACCTGGGCCGATCTGCGCAAGGGCGCCGAGGCCATGAACCCCTTCGACTACTTCAAGTATCGCTACTACGAGAAATGGCTGGGCGGCATCTCGGGGTATTTCGTCGCCAACGGCTACATCACCCAGGCCGAGATCGACGCGCGCACGGACGAGTACCTCGCCGATCCGGCCAAGCCGCTGCCTTCGGGCGGCACCCCAGATGTCGACGACCGCATCCACACGTACCTGATGGACGGCGACTCGCCCTGGCATCAGTGGGCGGACAAGCCGCGTTTCGCCGTCGGCGACATCGTGCTGGTCGGCGACCCGCCGACGGTCGAGCATACCCGCCTGCCGGGCTACCTGCGCAACAAGGTCGGGGTCGTCGAGACCGTTTACGACGACGCGTTCAGCTACCTGTGCTCGACCGGGCCGGACGGCATCGGCCCGGCCATGCCGGTCTACTGCGTGAAGTTCGATCCTCAGCACCTCTGGCCCGGCAACGCCGAGCCCGGCTTCTCCATCTACGCCGACCTGTTCGACGCCTACCTGCGCCCGGTCGTGGACCGGGCCGCCGCGTGAGGGGATCTCGATGACCGACCGCTTCGCCTATCCACAGGACCGCGAGGCGCGCAACGCAGCGCGCGTGCGGGCGCTCGAAGCCCTGCTGATCGAGAAGGGCGTGATCACCGATCAGACCGTCGACAAGGTCATGCAAACCTTCGCCACCGAGATGGGACCGTTCAACGGCGCCAAGCTCGTGGCGAGGGCCTGGATCGACGACGTCTTCAAGGCGCTGCTCGTGACCGACACAATGGCGGCTGTCGCGCAACTCGGGCTGCCGACGGGGGCGGCCGGCGCGGAAGGCGAGCACATGCGTGCGGTCGCGAACACGCCTCAGGTCCACAACCTCATCATCTGCACGCTGTGCTCCTGCTATCCCTGGCCGGTGCTGGGACTGCCGCCGTACTGGTACAAGGACCCGTCCTTCCGTGCCCGTGCGGCTCGGGAGCCGCGGGCGGTGCTCAAGGAGTTCGGGCTGGAGGTCGACCCGGCGAAGGAGATCCGCACCTGGGACAGCTCAGCCCAGATCCGCTGGTTCGTCGTTCCCGAACGGCCGGACGGCACGCAAGGCATGAGCGAGGACGACCTTGCGAAGCTGGTCACGCCGGAGGCGATGATGGGCGTGGCCGTCGCCCTGCCGCAGGCGGCCTGAGGGCGTCCGTCGTGCAGACGAGCTTCGAGCATTTCGCCGTCGCGAGCATGATGGGGCAGCCCGATACGCCGCCCCGCGCCAACGGCAGCCTCTGCTTCCATCAGCCCTGGGAGCGGCAGGCGTTCGGATTGGCCGTGGCCCTTGCCAGGGACGGCCACTTCGAATGGGAAGACTTCCGGCAGGCGTTGATTGCGGAGATCGCAGCGTGGGAGGCGTGCCACTCCCGCGACGACCCGGGCTGGGACTACTACGAGTGCTGGCTGAATGCGCTCGAAGCCGTGACGCGGGCCAACGTGTTGCCGCATATCCCGGCGGCGGGTTCGATGCTCGCTCTCGTCGATTCGACGCCCTGAAGTCGCTCGGCCCCGCGGTGTCTGGTGGCGAAGGAGGGCGCAAACCCTTTCCCGACCGAGACCCTCACCACGCGCGCCAACCACCTGAGCTTGCGGCGATTTCGGTGTTGCGTAGGGGATCACCCCCGATAGGGGACCGTGCCGAATACATTCATCGGTCCACCGTGCGGGTCTTCTGCGGAGAGCTTACAGATCGAGCGTCAGGCCGACGCGGGCGCGCGAGACACAAAGCATCATGCGGTCCTGTCGCCGCCCCAGGGGCAGGACGTGATCCCGGTGGATCACGGTCCCGTCCCGGTAGCCGCATTCACAGGAGCCGCAGGTGCCGATCTCGCAGGAGGAAGCGACCCGAAATCCGTTCTCCCGCAGGACGTCGAGCAGGGAGCGGTCGGCGGGCACGTGCAGAACGTCGCCGGTCGACGCGATGCGCGCGTCGAAGGGCTCGGGCTTGTAGTTCTCGTCGAGCGTTGCTGCGAACCGCTCGATATGGACCCGATCGGGCGCCCAGCCGCCTGCATCGGCCGCCGCCTGCACGGCGTCGACGAGACGCTGCGGCCCGCAGGCGTAAAGGTGCGTGCCGGGGGTCGGCGGACCGATCAGGGCCGGCTCGAAGCGGCGGCCCACCCCGGAGAACCAGAGCTGCAGGCGATCGCCGCAGACGGCGTGCAACGCGTCGAGGAGCGGCGCCTCGGCCGCCGAGCGGGCGCAGAAATGCAGGATGAAGTCGCCGCCTTTCGCCGCGAGCGCACGGGCCATCGCGACGAACGGCGTGATACCGATGCCGCCGGCCACGAAGACGTGGCGCGTGCCGTCCGCTAAGGGGAAGTTGTTGCGCGGCGCCGAGACGTGAGCAAGGCCACCCTCGGTGAGGTTCGCATGAGCCCAGAGCGAGCCGCCGCGCCCGTCCACCTCGCGCTTGATCGCCACCGTGTAGTGCGCGCGGTCGTCCGGGTCGCCGCAGAGCGAGTATTGGCGCACCTTCCCGTCGGGGAGCCGCAGGTCGACATGGGCGCCAGGCGACCACTCCGGCAACTCGGGCCGGAGCGGGTGCCGGAACACCACCCGCAGCACGTCGGGCGTCGTCGGCACCGCCGAGACGACCTGAAGCTTCATGATGAGGCGTGCGGTCATGGCGTGTCGAGCAGCTCGATGGTGTCGCCGGGGCGGATGGTGCCGCCGACCTCGATCCCGCAGTTGAGCCCCGACCGGTTGTAGAGAGGCAGGTAGACGGGCAGGCCGAGCAGCTCCTCCAAGTACTTGCAGGGGAAGTTCAGCCGTCCGCCTCGCAGGATCACGGGGCCGACCCGGAAGCGGCGGCCGACGAGATGGTTGAGGGGCACCCCCCGCACCGTGAGATTGCGCCTATGGTCGGCGGGAGCGAGCCGGATGGGGCCACCCTGGAGCGGCGGGTCGTTGCGCTCCAGGGCGTCGAGCGCCTCCTGCTCGATCAGCGTCACCTCGCGGGTGTCAGGCTTCGGAGAGTAGGTCCCCGTCCCGTCGAAATAGCGGTCGCCGACGATGCCGCGTCCGGCGACGCACTCCGCCTCGGCGAGCGCCTCCATCTCGTAACTCGCCGCTGGGGCGACGTGGATGTGCAGGAGCGTGCCCCGCCATCCGGTGGCGCCTCCGGGGACCCCGCGGGCGACCGCTCCGGCGGCGTGCTCGAAGGCCTCGACCATGCGGGGCGCTGACATCCCGCTCATGCTGCGACGGGGCCCGTGGCGATCGCGACGGCCTCGATCTCAACGAGCGCGTCCTTGGGCAGGCGGGCGACCTCGATGGTGGAGCGCGCCGGCGCCGCGCCGGGGAAGTGCTCGGCGTAGACCGCGTTCATGGCCGAGAAGTCGTTCATGTCCTTGAGGAAGACGGTGGTCTTCACGACGCTGGCGAGGCTCGCGCCGCCGGCTTCGAGCACCGCGGAGAGGTTTGCCAGCGAGCGCCGGGTCTGCGCCTCGACGCCCTCGGGGAAACCGCCGGTGCTGAGGTCGATCGGTAACTGCCCCGAGGCGAAGACGAGGTCGCCTGCCCGCACCGCCTGGGCGTAGGGCCCCGCTGCCGGGGCGGCCGCGTCCGTCTTGATGTTGGTCCGATCCATCGTGATGCCTCTTCCTCGTCCTGAACTGCCTATTAGACGTACATCCACGATAATGGAATCAGCACGCTGCCGCCAGCGCCGTGCCGACAGATCCGCTTCACTGCCGGGCGATGTCGAGGTCGCGGGTCTCGGTCGCCGCGAGCGTTGCCACCAGCGAGACGACGGCGAGGGCGATCATGAACAGCGAGATCGGCCAGGTGGCGCCGGTCCAGGCAAGCAGGGAGGAGGCGACAATCGGCGAGAAGCCGCCGGAGATCGCCGCCGCGACCTGACAGCCGAGCGAGGCGCCGCTGTAGCGCACCCGCGTGCCGAACAGTTCCGGCATGAAGGCCCCCTGGGGGCCGAACATCGAGGCATGGGTCAAACTCATGATCACGGCGATCGTGGCGGTGATGATGAGCGGGTCGCGGGTATCGAGGAGGCGGAAGACGACGAGGGCGCAGACGATGCTCACCAGCGCCCCGAAGATGTAGATCGGCCGGCGGCCGACCTTGTCGGAGAGCCATCCGAAGAACGGCATCGTGGCGAACTCCAGGACCGCGGCGCAGAGGATCGCATCGAGGATCAGGCGCTTCGGGAGCCCGAGCGTGCCGGTGGCATAGACGATCGAGAACACCGTGAGCAGGTAGACCCAGGCCACCTCGGAAACCTTGAGCCCGACCGCGATCAGGAAGGTGCGTGGCTGACCGAGGATCACCTCGAGGAACGGCATCCGTGCCACGGTGCGTTCGGCCTTGACCTTCGCGAAGGCGGGGGTTTCGACGAGGCGTAGGCGAATGAACAGGGCGACCCCGACGAGGATCGCGCTCAGAAGAAAGGGGATGCGCCAGCCCCAGCTCAGGAAGTCTGCCTCGGGCAGGGTCGAGAGGGCGAGGAAGGTCGCGGTCGAGGCCGCGACGCCCGCGGGGAAGCCGACCTGGACGAGGCTCCCGTAGAGGCCCCGGCGATGCTCCGGCGCGTGCTCGATGACCATCAGGACGGCCCCTCCCCACTCACCGCCCACACCGATGCCCTGGAAGATGCGCAGCAACACGAGGAGTGCCGGCGCCCAAAGGCCGATCTCGGCGTAGGTCGGCAGGCAGCCGATCAGAAAGGTGCCGACCCCCATGATGAGCATGGTCAGCGTGAGCATCGCCTTGCGACCGATCCGGTCGCCGAAATGGCCGAAGATCACCCCGCCGAGGGGCCTGGCGACGAAGCCGACCGCGTAGGAGCCGAAGGCGGCGAGCGTCCCGGCCACGGGATCGAGGGTGGGGAAGAAGATCTTATTGAACACCAGCGCCGCGGCGGTGCCGTAGATCAGGAAGTCGTACCACTCGACGACCGTCCCGATGACGCTCGCCCAGAGGACGCGCCGCATTTCGACGCCCGAGGCTCCGGTGGCCGCCGCCTCCGGAGGGAGGGGCGCGGACGGCGACGCTACCAGCGCCTCTGCACTTTGCACGGACATCGCGATTTCCTCTTCCTGAGTGGACATCGATCCACTATGAGGGACGCAACGGCCGTGCCAAACGCATCGAAGCGAGGCCGCTTCGGTCGATGCGCGGGAGAGGCGAGAATCTCCGTCGATGATCTCGGTGTGATCGAGGGTGGAGTTACCGGGCGCGCGAGGCGTCGATGACGAGGAAGTATTGGCAGGGTTCCGTGCCGAGATTGGCAAACGCGTGCCCGGCGTCGGCCTCGAAATACAAGCTGTCCCCTTCCTCGACGACGATGCTGCGCTCGCCGACGGTCGCGCGCAGGCGGCCCTTGAGCACGAAAATGTATTCGCTGACTCCGCGACGGTGGGCAACGAACTCGCCGGTGCTGCCATTCGGGGGCAGCGTGTTCAGCACCCAGTCGATGCCGCGTCCCGGCAGTACCGGCGAGAGGCAGCGTCGCAGAAAGCCGGAGGCCTCGTCGCGCAGGACCGGCTGCCGGCTCGCCGGGATCAGCAGCACCTCCCGCTCGACCGCCGGGGTCATCAGCCGCGAGAACGTCACGCCCAACGCCTCGGCCAGCCGCGACAGGACGGTGGTCGAGGGAACCGCCTCTGCACGCTCGATCTTGGAGATCATCGATCGGCTGACGCCGGCAAGCGTCCCGAGCTGCTCCAGGGAGAGCCCGCGCTCCTTGCGGCGTCGGCGCACCTCTTCCGCCAGGACCTCGATCTGCGAGCGCCCCCCGGCCGCGGCCTGCTCACGGCCCACAATCGTCCTCACCGTCATCGCGTCGCAAAACCCTCTTCCCGTCCGTGCCGCCGGCCGGGTGATCGCACTTCCGATGGAGACTACCACATGCCGGACCGCACAGCCGCCATCCGCTTCGGGATCGTGCTCTACGAGGGCGTCGAACCCATCGATCTCGGCGGCACGGTGGGCGTTCTCTCGATGGCCAGGCGCCTGCTGCCGAACCTCACGGACGCGGTGATCGCGCGGGAGGCAGGTTCCGTACGGATGGCGGGTGGCCTCGCGGTGGAGGTGCCCTACGGCTTCGAGGACGCCCCGCCATGCGACGTGTACGTCGTCTGCGGCGGTCCGGGCTGGCCGCGGGCGGCGGCCGACGCGGCGATGCGACGCTTCCTGCAGGGTCGCGCGCCGGATCGCCTGGCCTCTGTCTGTACAGGCGCCATGATCCTTGCCGAAGCGGGCTGCCTCAATGGCCGGGCAGCGACGACCCGGCGTTCCGCAGCCGGCGCCGAGACGGCTGCCCCCCTCGACGTGCTCCGCTCCGGCGGCGTGGATGCCCGAACTGCGGTTGTGGTGGACGATGGGGTGGTGACGGGCGGTGGCGTCTCCCTTGCCATCGATGCAACGCTCTACCTGATAGGCCGCTTCTACGGTTCAGCCGTACGGGACGAGGTGGCGGCGTTGATCGAGTATGATCGCGCCCTGAAAGCAAACGAGGACGCGCTGGGTGTGCTCCGCCTGGAATCGCACCTCGATTAATCTCCCGAAGCAACATGGAGATCGACGAGCGCACTACGATGCACCACCCCTGATGCCGAGCGCGCGGCGACGTCACTGTCCATTTGCAAAACCCAGGCTGCGTGCGGTGCAGAGCGTCCCTCACTGGCCTCGGACCTGAACAAGTTGCGGGCCGCATGCCGCTTGTTCGGGTCCTCGCCATGGACGGACGCTGGGCCGGCGGCCCCGAACCGCCATTTCCGACCTCTCTCCGGCTTCTGGAACGTCCGCTTGCTGGCAGTCTGTTCGGCCGCGAATGACCGATCCTGGCGGATTGCCGACCCTCAAACGGCGCCATCGGTCGTCGTCCGCCCTCCCGGCTCGGGCCGCGTGAAATAATGTGTCCCCCAGATCACCTGTTTCGGCCGGACAGGCCGTCGGTGCCGGCGATCGGCCCGCGGATCGGAGAAACGGGCTGGCAGATTCGCTCAGGGGCGATGGCGATTTCCGTCATTGAAGGCGCCCCCGGCCCGTCCCAGGATGGGCGCATGCAGCCCGAATGGGCGCGGCCGAATAGGATGGGAGGAGCCAGGATGAGCGATGTTCGGCTCGGCGGCGACCTTGCGTCGGACGAGATCAGGCCGAGCGTCGAGCCTTCGGCCGACTATCTCCGTGCCGTGTCCGACTTCGATTACGCCGCCGCCTTCTCGGCGATCTTTCCGGAGGGATCCGAGCGGATCAACGCCTGCCACACCTGCTGCGACCGCCATGCGTCGGATCCCGAGCGCATCGCGCTCCGGTACAGCAGGCCGGGCGAGGCGCTCCGGGAGATCACCTTCGCCACCCTCGCCGACCAAGCGGCCCGGTTCGCCGGCGTTCTGTCCGAGCGCGGCGTGCGGAAGGGGGATCGCGTGGCCGGCCTCGTCCCGCGCACGCCGGAACTGCTGATCACGATCATGGCGACGTGGCGCCTCGGTGCCGTCTACCAGCCGCTGTTCACGGCCTTCGGTCCGAAGGCCGTCGAGCAGCGCGTCAAGGACGCCGGAACGAAGGTCGTCGTGACGGATCCCGCCAACCGCGCGAAGGTCTCCGGCGTCGAGGGCCTCTGCACGATCATCACCGTCGGCGCAGGGAGCGCAGGGCCCGATCCCGATTTCTGGGCCGAGCTCGAGGCCCGGTCCGGTGACGGCGCGCCGGTGCCCTGCGACGCGGACGACCCGTTCCTGATCATGTTCACCTCCGGCACGACCGGTCCGGCGAAGCCGCTGCTCGTCCCGCTCAAGGCGATCGTGGCCTTCGTCGGCTACATGCGGGATGCCGTGGATCTGCGGCAGGACGACCGCTTCTGGAACGTCGCCGATCCGGGCTGGGCCTACGGCCTCTACTACGCCGTCACCGGCCCGCTCGCGATGGGGTGCGCGACGACGTTCCACGACGGCGCCTTCACCGTCGAGGAGACCTACGGGACCATCCGAAGGCTCGGCATCACGAACCTCGCGGGCTCCCCGACCGCCTTCCGCTTCCTCATCGCCGCCGGGCCGGCGGCCGCGGCGGCGGTCAAGGGGCAGCTGCGGGTCGTCAGCAGCGCGGGCGAGCCGCTCAATCCCGAGGTCATCCGCTGGTTCGCGGACCATCTCGGAACCACCATTCACGATCATTACGGGCAGACGGAGCTCGGAATGGTCGTCTGCAACCACCACGCCCTCGCGCACCCGATCAGGCTCGGCTCCGCCGGCTTCGCCGTCCCGGGCCACCGGGTCGTCGTGCTCGACGCCGACGGCGCGGAACTCGGGCCCGGGGAGCCGGGCATCCTCGCCCTCGACCGGAAGCGCTCGCCCCTGATGTGGTTCTCCGGCTACTGGGAGCGTCCGACCCCGGCCTTCGTCGGCGACTACTACCTGAGCGGCGACACCGTCGAGGCCGACGCCGACCGCAGCATCGCCTTCGTGGGACGCTCCGACGACATCATCACCTCGTCGGGCTACCGGATCGGACCCTTCGAGGTCGAGAGCGCGCTCATCGAGCATCCGGCCGTCGCGGAATCGGCGGTCGTCGGCAAGCCCGATCCCGAGCGGACGGAACTCGTGAAGGCCTTCGTCGTGCTGAAGGCCGGCTTCGAGCCGGGCCGGGAGCTGGCCGAATCGATCCAGGCCTACGTGAAGACGCGCCTCTCGGCACACTCGTACCCGCGCGAGATCGCGTTCGTCGAGCAGCTCCCCAAGACGCCGAGCGGGAAGCTGCAGCGGTTCCTCCTGCGCAACCAGGAGATCGCCCAGGCCCTCGGAGCGCCGGCACCGACCGACGGCTGATGCCGGCCCAAACGCCCGTCGCCGCGGCGAGGGATTTTCGTGCCGGCGGCCGGCTCCGGGTCGACCGGCTTGGCGAGATTAGGCATCGAACAGGATTCAGGACATGCCGGGAGACCCGATCGTCATCGCGAGCGCCGCGCGGACCCCGATGGGAGCGTTCCAGGGGGAACTGAAGGCTCTCCCCGCGACGGAGCTGGGTGCCGTCGCGATCCGCGCCGCCGTCGGTCGCGCGGGTCTTGAGAGCGCGGAGGTCTCCGAGGTCGTGATGGGCTGCGTCCTGCCCGCCGGCCTCGGTCAGGCCCCGGCGCGTCAGGCGGCCCTCGGGGCGGGGCTCTCCGAGGCCACGCCCTGCGCGACCCTCAACAAGGTCTGCGGCTCGGGCATGAAGGCCGTCATGCTCGGCCACGACATGATCGCCGCCGGCTCGGCCGACGTGGTCGTCGCGGGCGGCATGGAGTCGATGTCGAACGCGCCCTACCTCCTCGACAAGGCCCGCGCCGGCCAGCGCCTCGGCCACGGACGCGTCCTGGACCACATGTTCCTCGACGGCCTGGAGGATGCCTATGACCGGGGCCGCCTCATGGGGACCTTCGCGGAGGACACGGCCCGGCACTACCAGTTCACCCGCGAGGCCCAGGACGCCTACGCCCTCGAATCCCTGTCCCGCGCCAGGCGGGCCGCGGAGACCGGCGCCTTCGACGACGAGATCGTCCCGGTCGAAGCGGGCGGGCATTCCGACGAGGGACCGCGCAGGGCCCGGCCGGAGAAGATCCCGACGCTGAAGCCGGCCTTCCGCGCCGACGGCACGGTGACGGCGGCGAACGCCTCGTCGATCTCGGACGGCGCGGCGGCGCTCGTGCTGATGCGGATGTCGGAAGCCGAGCGCCGCGGGCACGCGCCGCTGGCCGTCATCCGCGGTCACGCCAGCCACGCCGCGGCCCCGGCCTGGTTCTCGACCGCCCCGATCGGCGCCATCGGCAAGCTGGCCGGAAAGGTCGGCTGGTCCATGGCCGACGTGGACCTGTTCGAGATCAACGAGGCCTTCGCGGTGGTCGCCATGGCGGCGATGCGCGACCTCGGCCTGCCGCACGACAGGGTCAACGTTCACGGCGGAGCCTGCGCCCTCGGCCACCCGATCGGCGCCTCCGGCGCGCGCATCGTCGTGACCCTGCTGTCGGCCCTTGCCCGCAGCGGCGGACGGCGCGGCATCGCCTCGCTCTGCATCGGCGGCGGCGAGGCGACCGCGCTCGCCGTCGAGCGTCTCTGAGCGAGGCTTCCAGGAGGGTACCCCGTGAAGGTTCAAGGGATCGCTGCGGTCGTCACCGGCGCCGCGTCGGGATTGGGCGCGGCAACGGCCAGGGCGCTGGCGGCGGCGGGGGCCCGGGTCGCGCTGCTCGACTTGAATGCGGAGGCCGCGGCCGCGGTCGCGGGCGAGATCGGAGGGGTCGCGCTCGCCTGCGACGTCGCCGATGCCGGGAGCGCGGAGGCGGCGGTGGCCCGCGCCGCGGCGGAGCACGGCGTCGCCCGCATCCTGGTCAACTGCGCCGGCATCTGCCCGGCGGCGAAGGTGGTCGGGCGCGACGGACCGGCGAGCCTCGACGCCTTCGCCCGGGTCGTCCAGATCAACCTAGTTGGCACGTTCAACATGATGCGGCTGGTGGCGGCCGGCGCGGCGGGTCTCGAACCTCTGGAGGGCGGGGAGCGCGGCGTGATCGTCTCCACGGCCTCGATCGCCGCCTACGAGGGGCAGATCGGACAGGCGGGCTACGCGGCCTCCAAGGCCGGGGTCGTCGGCCTGACCCTGCCGGTCGCCCGCGAACTGGCGCCGCTCGGCATCCGCGTCTGCGCCGTCGCGCCGGGCATGTTCGCGACGCCGATGGTCCAGGGGCTTCCGGACGAGGTCCGGGCGAGCCTCGGCGCGGCCGTGCCCTTCCCGTCCCGCTTCGGCCGTCCCGACGAGTACGCCCAGCTCGTCATGGCCATCCTGGCCAATCCGATGCTCAATGGCGAGACCATCCGTCTCGATGGCGCGCTGCGGATGCAGGCCCGATAGGATCCGCCCGATGCTGACCGACGACCAGAGGATGATCCAGGACGCGGCGCGGACCTTCGCGGTCGAGAGGCTGAAGCCGTTCTCGGCCGAATGGGACCGGGAATCGCGTTTCCCGAAAGAGGCCCTCGCCGAGATGGGGGCGCTCGGCTTCATGGGCATGCTCGTGCCCGAAGCGTATGACGGGGCGGCCGTCGACCACGTCGCCTACGCCCTGGCCGTCGAGGAGATCGCCGCCGGCGACGGCGCCGTCTCGACCATCATGAGCGTCCACAACTCGGTGGGCTGCATGCCGGTCCTGAAATTCGGCACCGAGGAGCAGAAGCAGCGCTTCCTCAAGCCCTTGGCCCGCGGCGAGCATCTGGCTGCGTTCTGCCTGACCGAACCCGGCACCGGCTCCGACGCCTCGGCCCTGCGGACCCGCGCCCGCCGCTCGGGGAACGGGTGGGTGGTCTCCGGGACGAAGCAGTTCATCACCTCGGGCAAGAACGCCGGTGTGGCGATCGTCTTCGCCGTCACCGACCCGGATGCCGGGCGGAAGGGCATCTCGGCCTTCATCGTCCCGACCGACACGCGGGGCTACACGGTCGCGTCGATCGAGCACAAGCTCGGGCAACGCTGCTCGGACACGGCGCAGATCGTTTTCGAGGACATGGTCCTGACGCCCGACCTCCTGCTCGGCGAGGAGGGCCAGGGACTGCGCATCGCGCTGTCCAACCTCGAGGGGGGACGCATCGGCATCGCGGCGCAGGCCGTGGGCATGGCGCAGGCCGCGTTCGAGGCGGCCCTCCGCTACGCGGGCGAGCGCGAGACCTTCGGCAAGCCCCTGACCGGCCATCAGGCGGTGGCGTTCCGCCTCGCCGACATGGCGACCCGGATCGAGGCGGCGCGGCAGCTCGTGCTGCACGCGGCGCGCCTGCGCGACGCCGGATCGCCCTGCCACAGGGAGGCCGCGATGGCCAAGCTCTTCGCCTCCGAGATGGCGGAACGGGTCTGCTCCGACGCCATCCAGATTCACGGCGGGTACGGCTATCTCGCGGATTACGGCGTCGAGCAGATCTACCGCGACGTGCGGGTGTGCCAGATCTACGAGGGAACCAGCGACATTCAGCGCATGATCATCAGCCGGGCGTTGACGGGCTAGCAGAGACCGGCCGCCGACTTGCAGGGGAGACGCCCGATGGGCTTCGAAACCATTCTCACGGACACGCGCGGGCGGGTCCTGCTCGTCACCCTGAACCGGCCGCAGGCTCTCAACGCCATCAACCGGCAGCTGGCGACCGAGGTGATCGAGGCCGTGACCCGGGCCGACACGGATCCGGGGATCGGCTGCATCGTGCTCACGGGCTCGCCGCGGGCCTTCGCCGCCGGCGCCGACATCAAGGAGATGCAGGCCGCGACCTATGCCGAGATGTATGGCGGCGACCATTTCGCCGCCTGGGACCGCTTCATCGCCGTGCGGACCCCGATCCTCGCCGCGGTGGCGGGCTACGCGCTCGGCGGCGGCTGCGAACTCGCCATGATGTGCGACGTCATCCTGGCCGCCGACACCGCGATGTTCGGCCAGCCCGAGATCAAGCTCGGGGTGATGCCGGGGATGGGCGGCAGCCAGCGCCTCGCGCGCTTCGTCGGCAAGGCCAAGGCGATGGAGATGTGCCTCACCGGCCGGATGATGGATGCGGGCGAGGCCGAGCGGGCGGGGCTCGTCTCGCGGGTGATCCCGGCCGACCAGCTCCTCGACGAGGCCTTGAAGACCGCCGAAACGATCGCGTCGATGTCGCTGCCCATCGCCATGATGACCAAGGAGGCGGTGAACCGCGCCTACGAGACCACGCTGACCGAGGGCGTGCGCTTCGAGCGCCGGGTCTTCCACGCCATGTTCGCGACCGAGGACCAGAAGGAAGGCATGGCCGCCTTCGTGGAGAAGCGGCCTCCACGCTTCAGCCATCGCTAGAGCATCGTCCCGAAAGGCGGTTGCCGGCTTTCGGAAAATGACGATGCGCTAGCCGATCATGCGCGTGGTTCGGTGCGATCGATCGACGGTGCGCTCCAGGGCGGCGTCGCACGGACGCACGGGCGCGTTTCGAGACGCAGGTCGCCCGAACCCCTGCCCGCCCCTTCATGAGGCCGGGGCGGAACTGCTATCGAGCATTGCGGCGAGGGGGGCGCACCGCAATGACCTCATCCGTCACAGTGCTCGACGCTTTCGACACCTTCAGGACCGCCGCCGAAGGGCGCCGGGAGGAGGACCGCGGGACGATCTCGATGCGCCTGCTCCGGGAGGCGCTCCTCGACATCGCCCGGCTCCGCGGCATGCCGGTCGAATTGCTGCTTCGGCACGGCGTCTCGCTGTCCGACCTCGCCGAGGACGAGGGCCGGATCTCGGTCGAGCACTATGCCGCCATCTGGCTCGCCACCGCCGAGGAGACGGGCGACGAGTTCTTCTGCATGAACCCCCGTCCGATGCGGACGGGCAGCTTCGCCTTCGTCAGCCGGGCCGCCCTCAACTGCGAGACCCTGCGGGAGGCGGTCCACCTCGCGCTCAACTTCTTCTCGCTCATGCTCGACGGCATGAACGGCCGGCTGATCGAGGAGGACGGAGTCGCCTACCTGACTTTGTCGCACTCGCCCGAGTTCCGCCGGCCCTTCACCTACTTCGCCTATTGGCTCATCCTTCACGGCCTGATGTGCTTCCTCGTGAAGCAGAGGATACCGGTGCTCGCCATCGACGTCGTGCCGGCGGCACCCGATTTCTGCGCGGATTACCGGGTCCTCTTCTCCGATGAGATCCGGTTTTCCCAGGCCGAGAACCGCCTCATCGTCGCGAGCCACATCCTCGACCGGCCGGTCCGAGCGACCAAGGCCGACCGCGACGCCTTCCTTCAGCGAGCCCCGGCCAATATCCTCGTCAAATACCGCAACGACGCCGGCACCGTCGCGAAGATCAAGTCTCTCCTGCGATCGCTCGACCCCGATGACTGGCCGGACTTCGACGACGTCGCGCGGCGTTTCGAGCTGTCGGCGTCGACGTTGCGCCGCCGTATCGAGGCGGAAGGGCAATCGTTTCAGGAGATCAAGGACACCGTCCGGAAGGAGATCGCGGTGCACCTCCTGCGCACGACGAGCCTGAGCCTGGCGGCGGTGGCCGAGGCTGCGGGCTTCTCCGAAGCCAGCTCGTTCGTTCGCGCTTTCCGGAAATGGACGGGGGTGAACCCCGGCGCCTATCGGTGCCAGGCCAAGTGAGCGCCGTCCGCCGCTCCAGCCTGAATTCACGCCGGGAGACTGTTATTTGATTGTCATGCTAGACTGTCGGGCGTCGAAGAACCCCGAGCCGCGCGGCCGGCATGAGGGGCAACAGGTGCGATATGGCCTCGATAGCAGAGATTGCGGAGACCCTGCGTGGCGTGGCCACCAGCGGCATGAAACCCAAGGCGGTCCTCGCCGCCGTGCGTGAGCGGCATCCGGAGGTGACCAAGAAGGAGGTCGTTCGCGCAGCCTTCTACGCGCTGACGGAGAGCCACGGCAGCAACCCCGAGCATCTCGGCGACCTGCACAGCTTCGCCCTGACGGAGCGTGCCACCGAGGAGGACGAGCCGGTCAAGGCCGGAAAGCTGCGCCGGAAGAAGCAGGACGGCAAGGCCGCGCCGGAGCGTCCGGCCGCCCGCTGAGAGTCGACGGACGCGGTCAGGCGGGGCGTGCCAGCCGCTCCTGACGGCGTTCGACGCTGCGGCAGACGAAGCGCCCGAACGGTGTGCCGCCCGTTCTGCGGTTGCGGCTGACTTCCTGCAGGACCGCTTCCAGCGCCACGATGCGCTCGCTCGGCTTGCGGTAGGCCCGTTCCAGCTCGTCCAGGACGGCATCGACCCGGCCCGCGACGGTGCTGTCGGGCACGGCGGAGAGATGATCGACCGTGTGGAGGCAGCGGCTCACGGGGGTCATGCGTCTTGTCTTAGATCGGCGCGCGCGACTGTCCAGCAACTTTAGCCGGTTAAGTGAATCCGGAGCATACCGACCGGGACAAGGCGTGGCCGGACGATGCCGCGGGCGCGTTGGATGGCCGAGCCGCCCCCGGTCGGCATGATCGTCACCTACGCGCCGCGTCACGGCTTCGGACGCAACTCCTCGGGCTTGGTCTCGAAGTTGCGCGGCGTCACGTCCCAGCGGTGCGGGTCGTCGTACTCGAACTGGAAGGTGGCCTTCATCTCCGGCCGGCGGATCTGGAACAGGGCCGCCCGCCAGGGACGCTTGGTCGGGTTGTCCTGCTGCATCGCGTCGCGCAGGCGCTCGAAGGCGTCGAAGATGCCGTTGTCGTCGGGCAGTTCCGGCGTCGCCTTGCCGGCCGCGTCGTAGACGTAGCCGCTCATCGACGGCGCGCCGTCGAGGACGACGACGAGCGACAGCGACTGCCAGTCATGAGCGCCGATCTGCTCGTCCTGAACGATCAGGCGGCCCACCTCGTGGACGAGGTCGGTCGGGGGATGGATGTCGCCCATGCCGTGTCGCACTCCTCTTCGTCCCTGCCCGTACGGGCGCGTCTACTGACCCAGGATCCGCTCACGCATCAACCGCTGCAACTCGGCGGGGTTGGCCGCCGCGTATTCCTGCTGGAGCGGGCGGTACTGGGCGTTGGTGTCGTTGTCGAACTTGTAGCGCTTCTTCAGGATCGGCGTCGGCGGGTCGCCGGGCTTGAACACCTGATACTCGACGAAGACCTTGTCGGGGCGGTGGTCGGCGCCCCAGCCGTTCTCGGTCCGGGCGCTCGCGTTGAAGGACGGGTTGTCGCCGACCGCCACGCGGTAGCGGACCTCGGCGCCCGCCTCCAGCCAGCCCGCGACGTCGTCCTCCAGCATGCGGAAGTCCTGCTGGTTGAAGCGGGCGTTCTGCGGGAAGAGGTTGGCGAGCCCCATGTCGCCGAAGAAGCGGTGGCCGATGCCGTGGCCGCCGTCGTCGACGCGGGTGAGGTCGTAGACCTCCTTGCCCTTGGCATTGGTGATCTTGGCCTCGTCCGTGCGCCCGTTGCCGCCCTCGCGGCTGACCGCGCTGGTCAGTCCGCTCTCGGTCGAGGAGCGCTTCTTCCCGTGGCTCAGGTCGGTGATGTAGGCGTCCGCGACCTTGAGCTGGCCCTCGCCGTCGAGATGCCAGGTCGCGGAAAAGTTCTCGGTGTCGACCGCGACGGTCTCGTTGCGCAGGTTGGCCCGCGCCGTCCGGACATCCTCGGCGGTCTTGAGGCGCTTGGGGTTGTTGAGCGCGTCGTCGACGGCGAGCCGCTTGGTGTTGCGGGCGTCGATCGTCGCCGCCGACGGGTCGCGCACGAAGGAGGAGACCTCCCCCGACAACGCGTCGAGATGGGCGCGGTCGACGGTGTTGGCGTGCTCGATCTCGGCGCGGCGCGCGGGCGTCAGGCCGGGGTCGGCGAGTTCCGCCACCCGCGCGTCGAGGCGCTCGCGCACCTTGGCGATGTCGTGGCGCGCGGCCCAGCCGACGGAGCCCGGCGGGGGGGCGTCCCCGCCGGCGAACAGGCGGCTCACCTGGCCTTCGAGGGTCAGGCTGCGCTGGATGTTCTGGGCCGTGCGCTGGTGGAGCGCGATGTCGGCCGGACTCGCCTCCGGCCCGTGGCGGATGCCGGTGACGACCCCGCTGCCGTGATCGAAGTCGATCTGCACCGCGTCGCCGCGCAGCGCGGGGTCGGCCGCGACCGGGGGCGGGTTGCTGGCCAGGATCCCGTCGCGGACGGTGACCGGATTGAACATGTCGCCGGGATTGCGCGTGCCGGCGGCGCGCATGCCGACCCCCGCGCCGACGCCCCAGAAGCCCATTTGCAGGATCGATTCGATCCGCTGGTCGCCGCTCATCCGGTCCCAGTTGCGGGCGGTCTCGACGCCCTGGTGTGCGACCGCCGCCGTGTCGAGGGCGAAGGCGCCGGCCTGGGTGTAGCCGTGCAGCGAGGCCTCGAGCGGCGCCACGGCCCGGCCCGCCTGGCCGAGCTGCGACAGCCGTGCGGCGCTGCCGAAGGCGCCGACCGAGGCGACGCTCGCCCCGAGATTGAGCCAGAGGCCGCGCGCCTCGGCATCGGTGACCGGGTTGAGCGACTGGCCGTGCTGGCCGCGGTCCACGAGCGCGCTGCCGCTGCGATAGGCGCCCCAGGCGCCCGCACCGACCGCGACCGCGCTGGCGCCCGCCGCCACCGCGGGCGTCGCCAGGCCGCCGGTGCCGACGATCAGCACGCCGCCCGCGACGATGCCGCCGACGAGCGCGGCCTTGTCCACGACGGACGTGACGTGCTCGCCGAAGGTGTCGACGGTCTCCGGCGTGTTGCCCTGGCCGAGGGCCACCTTGCCGTCCGCGCCCGCGGTGAGATGGCCGCCCTCCGGATAGACCTGCGTGCCCGGCGGCAGCGTGTTGTTGGTGCGCCAGTCCTCGAAGTCGTCGTAGCGGCGCCCGGTATTGTCGACGTAGCGCTCGGCACCGGACGGGTCGGTGACGCGGAACAGCGGCAGCTGCACCGGGCCGGTCTTGCCGTCCGAGTAGGTCACGGGCAGGACCGCGACGTTCGCGGGGGCCTCGCCCGCGACGGCGCGGATCTGGTCGGCGACCGCCTTGACCGGCTCGGCGGCCTCGCCGCTGCCGTAGAAGTTGAAGGCGCCGCGCGCGGCCGCCGCCTCGGCCTCGGCCGGATCGGTGCCGGGCGGCAGGGCGGGCGGCATCCCCATGGCGGTGCCGACGGTGTTGTCGAGGTCGGTGCCGGAGAGCGCCACGGGGGCGTCGCCCCGGGCGTCGAGATATTGCCGGGCGCTGGCCTGGGCGCTGGGCGAGAGGATCGCCGGGTTGGTCCAGGGATCGTCCGTCTGTTTCAGCGTGTCGCCGGTGATCGCGCCATCCGCCCGGACGGTGGCGAGCGCGTTCACCCGCGTGTCGAGGGACGGGCCGTCCTCGCCGCCCGCACCGAGCAGGCGCTGGCCCTGGTCGGTGGCGAGGATGCCGGTCAGGCGCTCCGCGTCGCGGGCGGCGGCCCCGGCATCGTCCGGGTTCCATTCCCGCGCCAGCGCCGTGCCCATGGCGCCCTGCAGCTGCGGGTCGAAATAGGCGGAGGCCGGCGTCTCGGCGAAGGCGTTCTGGACGAAGCTGCTGCGCGTCTCGCTCGGAGGCCCGTCGTTCAAAGCCGCGAGGGTGCGGCCGAGCGGCGAGCCGCCCTCCGCGGCGATCATCCCGCCGTCCATGATCCCGTCGCGTCCTGCCAGCGTCCGGGCGAAGCCGGCCGCGTCGTCCGGCCCGAGCGCCTCGGTCATCGACCGCAGGCGACCCGCCGCCGCCGGGTCGTCGGCCTCGCCCGCGGCGCGCACCGCGTTGTTGGCGTAGCCCTGCGCGCGGGCGCGGGTCTCCCAGTTCTCGCCGGGCTTTTCCGGATCGAACGGCGTCTCGCGGGTGATCGCCGAGGCGCGGGCGGCGAGGCGCTCGCCAACCAGCGCCCGGCTGTCCGGCGCGTCCTCGAGCGCGTCGACGAGGCGGGAGGGCCCGCTCGCGCCGTCGCCGTGACCGGCCTCCCAGCGCGCGATCATCCGGTCGGCGAGGGCCCGCTGCTCGTTGGCGTCCATCGGCCCGAGTTCCGAGCGCCCGGCCAGGGCGTCGCGGACCTTCTCGCTCGAATCGGTGCCGCCGAAGCCGAGGAAGCCGCCGCTGTGGTCGGATTTCTGGTCGGCCCAGTCGGCGATGGCCTTTTCACGCTCGGGCGGGAGGGTGTCGGCGGGGTTGGCGGCCTCGGGCGCGGTCCCGGTGGCCGGCGCGTTCTCGTTGGCGCTCGCGGGGGCGGTGGAACCGCCCTCCGCGGCCGGCTCGGCCGGGGCGGACGGCGAGAACCCCGTCTCGGGCTTCTCCGGCGGCGGAGTCGGTGCGGTCGCGGGCGCGGTCCGCGGGGCGACGGAAGCGGATGAGGCCATCGTCGGTCTCCTCGTGCGAGCGGGGCGCCGCCCCGGGTTGCGTCGGGCCCGCCCTCAGAGGCCGGGCCGGGAAGGGGTTGCTCAGCCCGCCGCCGCGGCGAGGGCGTCGGGAGCGCCGGGGCGCGCCTTCACCTGCGCCTTCGGGGCGGCCTTGGCCGGGCTCTGCGGGCGCGACAGGCTGATCGAGCCGACCGGCTGGATCGTGAACTCGTCGGCGAGGTCCTGGTAGGACAGCACCGCGATGGCGATGCCGTTGCGGGAGAGGAAGCCGCGCACGAAGCGACGGATGTCCATGGAGGCGAGCAGCACCGGGCGCCCGGCCTCGTCCGCCTCGTTGCGGGGACCCAAGCCCTCTTGGATGCGGCGCATCTGGGAGAGCAGAGCCTCCGAGGCCCGCTCGTCGAGGACGAGATAGGGGCCGACCGCGGTGTCGCGCACGGCGGCGCGCACCGCCTCCTCGGCCTCGCGCTCCAGCACGTAGGCGGCGACGACCTTGTGTCCGTTGGCGTGGCGGTGGCAGATCTGGCGCTTGAGGCCGGAGCGGACGTATTCGGTGAGCAGCATCGGGTTCTGCTCGCGCTCGCCCCACTCGGCGAGCGCCTCGAGCAGGATGCGGGTGTTGCGCATCGGGATGCCCTCGTCGAGGAGGCGGCGCAGCACCTCCGCCACCCGCGGCACCGGCACCGCGCGCAGGACCTCCTTGACGAGGTCGCCGTAGCCGGCCTCCATCCGCGCCAGCAGGGCGCGGGTCTCCTGGATGCCGACGAAGCGGCCGGCATGGCGCATGAGCACGCCCCGCACCCGCGCGCCGATCACGCCCGCGGCGTCGTAGTAGCCGATCCCGGCCTCGTCGAGGGCTCCGGCCTGGGACGCCTCGATCAGGACGGCGGCGTCGGCGCCGGCCTCGCGGGTGAAGGGGATGCCGGCGAGTTCGAGATTGGCCGCGTCGTCGTCGAGCACGAGCCGGTCCGGGCGGACATGGCCGCTCTCGACCGGCACGCCCTCGACGTCGAGGCGGAACTCGCCCTCCGCCAGCGTCGGATCGACAGTCGAGCCGACCTCGGGGATCAGCACGCCGAGATCGCTCGACACGGCGCTGCGGGTCTTCGCGATCATCCGGGCGAGCGCCTGCGCGTCGATGCGCTCGATCAGGCCAGGGGCGAGGTTGAGCATCACCGGCACGACCTCGGCCGGCAAAGCGGGCTTCGACGCGCGGCGCGCCTCCTCGGTCTCGGCGTCTTCGGCCTCCGCGGCCTCGGGCGCGGGCCGGGGGCGGAAGCTCGCCGCGGCGAAGGCGGCGGCCAGCACGAGGAAGACCGGGGCCGGGAAGCCGGGGATCGCGGCCATGCCGAGCAGCACGGCGGCGGCGAGCCGCAGGGCGCGCGGATCGGAGACGAGCTGCTCGGCGATGTCGCGGCCCAGCGCGATGTCGCGCCCGCCGGTGACGCGGGTGACGATGGTGCCGGCCGTCAGCGAGAGCAGCAGGGCCGGGATCTGCGAGATCAGCGCGTCGCCGATCGAGAGCAGGGTGTATTCGTGCAGCGCCTGCCCCGCCGGCATGCCGCGGACCAGCATGCCGATGGCGAGCCCGCCGATCATGTTGACCGCGATGACGACGAGCCCGGCGATGGCGTCGCCTTTGACGAACTTCATCGCGCCGTCCATGGCGCCGTAGAGCTGGCTCTCGCGCTCAAGCGTGGCGCGCCGCGCCTTGGCCTGGGCCTGGTCGATGTCGCCGTTCCGCAGTTCCGCGTCGATCGCCATCTGCTTGCCGGGCAGCGCGTCGAGGGTGAAGCGCGCGCCGACCTCAGCGACGCGCTCGGCGCCCTTGGCGATGACGATGAACTGCACCAGCGTGATGATGAGGAACACCACGAGGCCGACGATCAGGTTCCCCGAGATCACGAACTCGCCGAAGGTGCGGATGATCTCGCCCGCGTCGCCCTCGGCCAGGATCAGCCGCGCGGTGGTGATGGTCAGCGCCAGCCGGAACACCGTCGAGATCAGGATGATGCCGGGCAGCGCCGAGAATTCCAGCGGGCTGCGCACGTAGAGCGCCACCATCAGGAGCAGCACCGAGAAGCCGAGATTGAACCCGATCAGCGAATCGACGAGCAGGTGCGGCATCGGCAGCACCATCATCGCGATCGACAGGATCACGACGAGGGCGACGGCGATGTCCGGGCTCGCCGGCAGGCGGCGCAGGAAGCGTTTGGCGGTGACGATCACGCGGCGATCTCCCGGGTCGGGGGCTGGCCGCGGCGGGCGGCGACGAAGCGGCGGAAGGTGGCGCGGCCCTCCTCCAGGCGGTCGGCGAGGCGCAGCGCTTGGCTGCGCAGCAGCAGGAGCGGCGCGGGCGTCTCCCCCTCCCCCGCCTCGATCCGGAGCTCTTCCAACCGGTCGAGGGCGTCGAGCGCACGAGGCCCGTCGCCGGTGGCGACGTGGGCATAGGCCATGAGGCGCAGGGCGCCCGCATCGTCCGGCACCTCGCGCAGGACGAGGTCGAGCAGCGTCACGGCCTGGACGCCGTCGCCGACGCCGAGGGCCACGTAGGCCAGCGCGCAGAGGAGGTCGCGCTGCTCGCGGGCGATCAGTGGCGGCCGGTCCTGCGGCGCCGCGGGCAGGCGGGACCGGGCCGGGATCGGCAGGGCGTGAAGGGCTGCGTCGTCGGAATCGGCGTCGAGCATCTGGCTCATCCCTCCACCAGCGCGTTGCGTCCGGCCCGGAGCAGGGCGAGGCGGCGCAGCTCGCGATACACGACGAGCGCGCCCTCGCGCACCACGCCGTCGCCGCCGTCGGCGGCGAGCCCGTCGGCCAGATCCTCCAGCAGCGCCCGGTGGCGCTCGGCCCGCAGCACCTCCGGGTGGTGCAGCCGCGGCATGACGAACCGGAACAGGGCGCGCGACAGGCTCTGCCCCTCGAACCCGTCGGCCGCCGCCGCGCCGTGCGCACCCTCGCTGATCGCGCGCCGCGCCTCGCTCAGGCGCACGCGGGTGACGGCGTCGACGCCGCCGGCCGCGAGCATCGCGTCGATGGCGGAGTCGAGCGGCACGCCCTCCTCGGCCGGCGCGCCCGCCTGCCCGCCGCGGGCGCCCCGCTCGGAGACGCCGTCCGCGCCGCCGACCCGCGCGTCCTCGCCCGCCTGATGGCGGCCGGCGAGGCGCTCGCGCTCCAGGGCGTAGGCGCCCTCCGAGGCGGAGGGGATCGACGAGGTGACGCGGGTGCGGCGGGCCATCGGCGGTTCCTTGTCAAAGAGACTTTCAGAAGCGCATGGCGACGAGGCGGCCGTCGCGCTCCAGCATCACGCGGTCGTGCTCGATGCCGCGGATGGTCCAGCCGCCGTCGACCACGGCGCCGGCGAGGTAGCGCTGGCCGCGCACGACGATGTACGGCTGGGCCCCGCGCCAGACCCCCTCGATGCCCAGCGACGCGGGCAGCTTCTCCGCCTTGACCGCGACGCTGTTGACGAGGGTGACGTCGCCCGCGAAGCGCTCGTCGAACGCCTTCTGCAGGCCTTCCCAGCGGCCGGCAAAAGCCGGTTCGATCGTGCCGGTGGCGGTCACGGCGCCGCCGCTCGCCCGGACATGGACGTTGAGGAGTCCGGCCCCGGCGATGTCGTCCTGCAGCGCCTTGGCCGCCGCCTCGACGGCGGCGGGCTTCTGCGGCGCCGACGCCGGACCGGGCACAGCCGCCTTCGCGGCGGCCGGCGGTGCGACCGCGGCGGGAAGAGCTACGGTCGGTGCTGCGGGCGTCGTCGCCGCGACGGTCTGGACGTGGGCCTGCGTGGCCTTGTCGGCGCCGTCGATGAGGACGGCGGCCCCCGCGATGGGGTTGGACAACGTGAGCAGCACGGTCACGGCGAGCACGCCCGCCGCGGCGATGCCGGGCACCGCCGGCCGCGCGAGCAGGCGCCGCACGGTGCCGAGCGGGCGGGCGGCGCGGGCCTCCGGGACGCTCGTGCGCGAAACGTCCCAGGCGAGCGCGACGCCGCCGATCTCGACGGTCGCCGGCAGGCGGATCGTGCGCGCGGCGCCCGCCGGCACCGGCCCGATGCCGGTGACCGCGACGCCCGAGGACAATCCCTCGACGCGGATCGTCCGCTCCTGCAGGACCACCGCCGCGTGGACGGGTGCGAAATCGGGCTCCATCAGCAGGATGTCGGCCTCCGGGCCGCTGCCGAGCACCAGCCGGCCCTCGCCGACGTCCTGGGTCACGCCCGCATAGAGTCCCGATTGAATCTCGAGTCGGTAGCCGGCCTGTCCGTCACCGGCCTTCACTGCGATGTCCAAGCTCGCCTCCCCCTGGAATTCCCCTCCTGCCGCGCGGGGCGGGACCGCGCGGTCCCGCCCCGATCGACCGTCAGCGGCCGATTACTGCTGCGGCTTCTCCTTGGCCGCGTTCTGGTCGGTGCCGAGCTTGGCCGAAGCCATGCGCAGCTCCATGCTCTTCTGCTGCTGCTCCTCGCTCACCTGCTTGAGCTGGGCGAGGTTGGACGCGAAGCTGTCGCCGCCACCGCCGGCGGCACCACCCGCGCCGCCCGCTCCGCCGCCGCCCGTCAGGGCACCGACCGCACCACCCACCAGTCCACCGATTCCACCAGCCATGATCATTTCCTCAATCTTGGGTTGAAATTCTCTCCGCGCACGAGCAGCCGCAAGAGACGACTTGAGGCTCCCCGTGAGCGTGCCGGCTACGCGAAGTCCTCTTCGGTCTCCGACATCGCTTGGCTCATCTCGTCCATGGAATCGCCCGCGACCTGCATGGCGAACTGGCCGAGCGCGTCCTCGAAGGCCTTCGCCTGACCGGCATCGCCTCCGCCGCCGAGGGCTCCTCCGATCGCGCCGCCGATGAGGCCGCCGACCGGACCGCCGAGGGCGGTTCCCGCGATGTTCCCGATTGCTTCGAACATCGTCCCTCCTCCTGCGGCCCGTTCCCGATGCCCTTGGACGAGCGGGACGGGCCGGTTCACGCATCGGGCCGGAGCGCCCGCACGGGGCGCGACGGTCCGGCACCAGAGTGGCGGCCCGCGGATGTCGGGAACGAGCCCCGGCAACCGCGGCGGCGCCACGGGTCGGGACGCTAGGCAGGCGAGCTTTCGAGAACCTGACGGGGATTTTTTCGCGGCGATTTCAGGCGGTGCGATCGCCGGTCCGCGCGAAGAAGGCGCGTCGGTGCAATGACTTGAGGTGTCTCACACAATATCCGGCCGATCGCCTCGGCTCGACGTGCGTCATCGCTCCGGCGTTGCCGCGCGACGACGGCGTGCATCGGATCCGGGCCGATCAACCGGACAGGCAGGGCCTTGCCGGATCGCGCAAGGCGCGCGGGCGTCGCCCCGTTCCGGTCAGGGCCGTGGGGGCGCGACGCCGGCGGGGGCCGGGAGAGCGGGGGCGCCGGGCGCCGGAACCGGTGCGGCGAGCGCTGCGGCGGCGGGCGCCGCGCCCGATTCGCTGCGGGGGGCCGGCTCCGATTCGGGGCCGATCAGTCGCTCGGGCCGGCCGTCGCGGAAGACGGTCATCTGCCCGCCGCGGAAGACCGTGAGCGTCGTGACCTTCGGCGGCGGCGGCGCTTTGGCAGCCTCGGCGCCGGGCTTGGGCCGGGCCTGCTCCTCGGCGACGAGCCCGGCCAGCGTCTGCTCCACGAGGGTGACGTAGCGCGGCGGCCCCGAGACCATCACCACCGCCTTGCCCGGCGCGGGCCGGATGGGAAAGCGCGCGTCGCTGATCTCCAGCGCATCGAGGGCGGCCTTGAGCCGGTCGAAGGGAATCGGGCTGAGCACGAGGAGCTGGGTGCGGCTCTCCCGCGCCGAGGTGATGTAGAGGACGCTGCCGTCGTAGTACCATTCGAGATTGTAGTTGGCGGCCACCCGTTCGAGGAATTCCTGCGCGGTCCCCTCGGGCATGCGCCCCTGGATCCGGCCCTTCACCTCGGGGCTGACATTGACCTTGATGGCAAGGTTGCTGCCGAGTTCCTGCAGCGCCGCGGGAAGGTCCTGGTCGATCACCGTGTAGCGGTAGGGCGTCGTCGGCATCTTGAGCGCCGCCGCCTCGGGCCGTTCCACGGCAAGCGGCAGCGACAGGGCCGCGAGCACGGCGGCCAGGGCGCATCGCCGCGCCGAGTAAGCCTGCCCGCCGTTCCGAACCCCGCTCCGCATCCCGGCACTCCTTCTCGCTCCGGCCGAGCTTTACGACGGATTTGCGACGCTGCGCTGACGCCCCTCCCCTTCCGCGATGCCGCGTTTCGAACGGGTGACGCCGACGCCCCGTCCCGCCTTCGTCAGGTGCCCGTCAGGTCGGGGCGATAGCGTCCGCCTCGTCCTTACCGGGGATCGCGGCGCCGTCATCGAGAGCGATGCGGCGTGCCGCGCTTCCTCCGGCAGCGCGTTTCAAGGGAGCGTCCAGGCCATGGCAGTGGAAGCAATTGCGAGCGGCCTGGGCGGCATCGGCGGGGCGGGCCCCGTCCGCGGCGTCGAGGCCGTTGATTTCGGCCCGGGCCTCGGCAAGGCGCCGGACGCGGCCCAGAGCCCCGCTCCGTCCTCGGCGCCGCCGGTGCGCGAGGCCTCGCTCGAGGCGCGCACGGCCGGCCTCGAATCGCCGGCCCGTCCGGGAGCCGCCGCCGAGGTGCGCGCCGCGCCGCGCCATGCGGGCGATTCGATCGGCCACCGGGTGCTCGACGGCATGGACCGCGTCCAGAGGGGCGACCTCGCGTGGCGCGGTCGGCCCGGCCCCGCCGGTGCGGCGCCGGACGGGCCGACCCTGAAGGTCGCGACCCGCCAGCCCGGCCCGGCCGAGTCGGCGATGCGCCCGGACGCCTATCGCGGCCCCGAGATCGCCGGCCATCCGACCACCCAGCCCGGCCAGAGCAGCAATCCCGGCTTCGACGGAATGCTGCGCCAGCTGGAGCAGGTCAGCGGACAGGTCGTGCAGGTCTCCGTCGTCACCAAGACCACGAGCAGCTTCACCGGCTCGCTCAACAAGCTGCTTTCCTCGGGCTGATCCGCCGCCCGAACTCCGAGCCGCCCGATCCCATGGAGACCGCTATGCCGAGTGCCCGCCCGAACGCGCCGACCCCGCGCCTGCGCCGCCTGCGGCCCGTCGCGATGCTCGCGGTGCTGGCCCTTGTGCTCGGCGCCTGCAAGACCGACCTCTACACCAAGCTCTCCGAGCGCGAGGCCAACGAGATGGTGGCCCTGCTGCTCGACAAGGGCATCACCGCGAGCCGCGTCGGCGCCAAGGACGGCACCAGCTCCGTGCAGGTGGAGGACGGGCGCTTCGCCCAGGCCGTGGAGGTGCTCAAGGCCGGCGGCTACCCGCGCCAGAGCTTCACCAACATGGGCGAGGTGTTCAAGGGCGGCGGCCTGATCGCCTCGCCGACGGAGGAGCGGGCCCGCTACGTCTACGCGTTGAGCGAGGAGCTCTCGAAGACGATCTCCAGCATCGACGGCGTGCTCTCGGCCCGCATCCACGTGGTGCTGCCGAAGAACGACCTCCTGAAGCAGGACGCGACGCCCTCCTCGGCCTCCGTCTTCATCCGCCACGATCAGGAGGCGCCGCTCAAGACGCTGCTGCCGCAGATCAAGATGCTGGTCGCCAACAGCATCGAGGGCCTGAGCTACGAGAAGGTCTCGGTGGTGTTCGTCCCCGTCGACCGCTCGCAGAATGCGGGCGCCGCGCTCGCCGCGCCGGCCCAGGCCGCGGCCGCGGGCGACGGGCTCGATCCGGTCGCGACCGGACTCGGCGGGGCGGGCGGCGCCCTGGCGCTGGCGGGCGCCGGCTATTGGCTGTTGCGCCGCCGCCGCACGCCCGTCCGGCGCGAGGCGGAACTCGGCGCCCTGGAGACGCTGGAGCCCGCCGACCCCGCGCTCGCGCCGCCGGAGAGCCGCCCGGCCGTCGCGCTCAAGCGCGTGGCCTGAGCCGATGAGCGGAACCGCTTCCGTCCATCCCTACCGCCTGCGCGCCGCCCTCGATCCGCGCCTGTCCGATACGGTCGTCGCGCGCCTCCTCGCCTGCGGGCGGCTGCGCGAGCGGATCGACGCGCGCCTCGGCCGCGACGGCGCGCCGGTCGACGGCGGCCACGCCTGGCTCCTGGCCGATCCCGACGGGGCGGCGCGGCGCGCGGGCGCCGTGCTGCACGGGCGGTCCCTGCGGGGGGTGCTGGCGGGGCCGGCGGTGGCCGCCCTCGTCGCCGCCATTGGCCGGGACGCCCACGCCTTCGGCCTGCGCCACGGCGCGCATGTTCCCCCGCGGGACGATCACGGCGACCTCGCGCGCGCCGTCCTGCACGACGGCTATGCCTGCCTCGGCGCGTGGCTCGACGACGCGCCGGAGCCCCTGCGCCGGGCGGTGCGGCTCGCCCTGCCGCCGGGGACGCCGGCCGACGGCGGCCCGGTCGATCCGGCGCTCGCGGGCATCGCCGCCGACATCATGGCCCTCGTGGCCGACGCGGTGGAGACCGAGGATGCCTGAGCGCGCGCAGCCGACGACACCCCGCCTGCGGCCGGCCGGCCCCATCGTCCGGGCCGCCGAGATCGGCATCTGGAGCGAGGCGCAGGCCGGGCTCGCCGCCTCGCACCGACACGCCGTCGAGACCCGCGCCTTCGCCCGCGACCTGGTCGAGCGCGAGCGCGCCCGGGCCGAGGCCGAGGGCCGGGCCGCGGGCGAGGCGGCGGCGGCCGCCCGGATCAGCGAGACCGCCGCCCGCGCCACCGCCCACCTCGCCGCCCTGGAGCGGGAACTGCCCGGTCTGGTCCACGGCCTCGTCGCCGAGATCCTGGGCGATTTCGAGCCGGGCGACCGGCTCGTCCGCTCGGTGCGCCAGGCCATCGCCCGCCTGCGCCCCGACGCGGAGGCGAGCTTGCGGGTCGCGCCGGGCGATCTGGAGACGGTGCGGGCCGGGCTCGCGGATCTCGACACCGGTTCCCTCAGGATCGAGGCCGACCCGGTGCTTCAGCCCGGCGAGTGCTGCCTCCGCAGCGCCATCGGCAGCGTCGAGCTCGGGCTGGAGGCGCAGCTGCGGGCGCTGCGGGCCGGCCTCGCGGCCGCGTCCGGGGAGAGCGCATCGTGAGCGCGCCGCTGTCCGATCCCCAGGGCGCGGTGACGGCGCTGACCGAGGCCCTGCCGCGCCTGCGCGAGGCGGCGCGCGCGGTCGAGACGCGGCCCCTGCGCGGCCACGTCACCCGCGCCGTCGGCACGATGATCCACGCCGTGGTGCCGGGCGTGCGGATCGGCGAGCTGTGCCGCCTCGAGGACGGCCGCGGCGGCCTCTCACTCGAGGCGGAGGTGGTGGGCCTTTCGGCCGAGACGGCCCTGCTGACGCCGATCGGCGGCATCGAGGGCCTGTCGGGCCGGGTCGAGGTCGTGCCGACCGGGCGCATGGTCGAGGTGCCGGTGGGGGACGGCCTGCTCGGGCGCATCCTCGACGGCCGCGGCCGGCCCCTCGACGGGGGCGCCGACCTCTCGGACGCGCCGACGCGGCCCCTGCGCGGCCCCGCCCCGAACCCGCTCACGCGACAACTGGTCGAGCGGCCGATGCCGCTCGGGGTCCGCGTCATCGACGGGCTGCTCACCGTCGGCGAGGGCCAGCGGCTCGGCATCTACGGTGAGCCCGGCGGCGGCAAGTCCTCGCTGCTCGCCCAAATCGTGAAGGGCACGCAGGCCGATATCTGCGTCATCGCCCTGATCGGCGAGCGCGGGCGCGAGGTGCGCGAATTCGTCGAGCGCCATCTCGGGGCCGAGGGCATGGCCCGCAGCGTCCTCGTCGTCTCGACCTCCGACCGCTCGGCGGTCGAGCGGGTGCAGGCGGCCCAGGCCGCGACGGCCATCGCCGAGCATTTTCGCGATGCCGGCCAACGCGTCGTGCTGATGATGGATTCGGTCACCCGCTTCGCCCGTGCGCTCCGCGAGATCGGGCTGGCCGCGGGCGAGCCGCCGACCCGGCGCGGCTTCCCGCCCTCCGTCTTCGCGAGCCTGCCCGGCCTGATGGAGCGCGCCGGACCCGGCGAGCACGGCTCGATCACCGCCTTCTACACCGTGCTCGTCGAGGGCGACGGGGCGGGCGACCCGATCGCCGAGGAAACCCGCGGCATCCTCGACGGCCACATCGTGCTCTCGCCCGCGCTCGCGGCGTCGGGCCATTACCCGGCGGTCGACGTGCTCACCAGCCGCTCGCGGGTGATGAACGCGGTGGCCGTGCCCGACCATGTGAAGGCCGCCGCCCGCTGGCGCGAATTGCTCGCCCGCTACGCCGAGGCGGAGTTCCTGGTGCAGGTCGGCGAGTACAAGGCGGGCTCCGACCCCCTCACCGACACCGCCATCGCCCGGATCGGCGAGCTGCGCGGCTTCCTGCGCCAAGCCGAATCCGAAACGACATCCTTCGAGGAGACAGTCGCATGGATGCAGCGGCTCGCTGCGTGAGGCCCACCGACCTCGCCCGCCTCGCCCTACTCCGCGCGCGCCGCGAGGCGGAGGCCGGCCGCGCCGCCCAGGCGGCGGCCGAACGGCGCCTTTCGGCCGAGGCGGCGGAGGCGCGCGCCGACCAGGCGGCCCGCGACCGCGAGGCGGCGCGGGAGTCCGGCGAGCGCGCGGTCTATGCCGGGCTGACGGCGGGCGGCGCGATCCCGCTCGCCGCCCTTGAGCGGCGCCGCGCCGCGCTGGCGAGCCTCGGCGAGGCGGTCGAGGCCGCGCGCGCGGAGGCGGCGACCGAGGCCGAGGCGGCGAGCCTGGCGCGGGCGGCGCACGAGGAGACGCTCTCCGCCCTGGCGCGCCGCGCCCGCGCGACCCGGAAGTGGCAGCGCGCGCAGGACAAGATCCTCGGCCTGCGCAGGACGCTGGCGGAGCGGGCCGAGGAGCACGAGGCCGAGGACGAGATCCTGATGCGGCTCGGCCGCGCGGGAGCTGTGGCGTGAGGCGTCGTCCAGCGGATCTTTTGGCTCCAGCGCGTATCCCCTCCCCCTTGTGGGGAGGGGTAGGGGTGGGGGTCGCGCAGGTGGCACCGCTCCGCTTCATCCTGAACCACCCCCACCTCCTCACTCCTCCCCACAAGGGTGAGGAGAGGCGCTCGATTCGGCGCGCGGAGCGAGGCGACCCGGACGGGCGGGCATGGGGAAAGGCGCCCGATCCTGTCCAACCACTTCCACGGGTGACGGCATGAGCCTGTCTTCTCTGCCCCGCATCGACGCGCCGCCGGTGCTGCGCCATCGCCCCCGCACCCGGCTGCCCGAGGTCGCCGCCGGGCTCGTCAACCGGCTCGCGCGGCCGCGGGCGCCGTTCGAGGCGAGCGTCGAGGGTCTGCCCCTGCGGCTCGCCGTCGGCGCCGTCCGGCTCGAACCGGCGCCGCCGATGGCGGACGCGGTCGAGATCGGCCTCGCCGTCGCGCAGGAGCGGCTGACCCTGCGCCTGCCCGGCGCCGTCCTCGACCGGCTGGCGCGCGCGCTGCAGCCCGACCTCGCCGGGCTGCCCGAGGGGCCCGCCGGTCCCCTCCTCCTCGAACTCGCCCTGGCGCCGCTGCTCGACGCGGCGGAGCGGATCGCGAGGGCGCGGATCACGATCCTTTCGCTCGCGCCCGCCTCTGGCGCGGTGACCTCGGGCATGACGCTCCTCGTCGAGGGGCATCTCGCGGGCGAGCCCTTCCCGGCCCAGCTCGATCTCGGCCCCCCGCCGCGCGTCGCCCCGGGGCCGCCCTGGCACGACGCTCTGCTCGCCCTCGTCGAGGTGGCGCCCGCGCAGGCGGCGCCGGTCTCGGCGCTGCCGCTCGCTTTGCGCTTCGTCGCCGGCCAGACCCGCCTGACCCTGCGGCAGCTCGTGAGCATCGAGCCCGGCGACGCCGTGCTGCCCGACCTGTGGCACCCGGCGCGCGGCGAGACCCACGCGATGCTCGGCCAGAACCTCGTCGCGGTGGCGCGCACGGACCGTCACACATCGACGCTAAAGACGCCGTTTCGTCCGGCCGCGGAAGAGTCCGCGGCGGCGAGCGGGGAGCCGGAGATGGCGCAGGATCAGGCGGCCAAGGGCGCGGACGGCGCGGACGGCGCGGCGGAGGCGCAGGCCGGGCCGGGGCTCGATGCCGTGAGCGTCGCGCTCACCTTCGAGCTCGGGCGCCGGACGCTCGACCTCGGCGAGCTGAAGGCCATCGGCGAGGGTCACGTGTTCGACCTCGGCCTCGATCCCGAGAACCCGATCGACCTGATCGCCAACGGCGCGCGGATCGGCCAGGGCGAGATCGTCGAGATCGGCGAGCGCATCGGGGTGCGCGTGGTGCGCCTGTTCGGGCGGGACTGACGCGCGCGATGGCCGAAGTCCAGCCGGGCATCCTCGCCCTCGTCGCCGTCACCCTCGGGCTCGGGCTGATGGCCTTCGTCGTGGTGACGACGACGGCCTTCATGAAGATCTCGATCGTGCTGTTCCTCGTGCGGAACGCCTTGGGCGCGCAGCAGGTGCCGCCCAACATCGTGCTCTACGGCGCGGCGCTGATCCTGACCGTCTACATCTCCTCGCCGGTCGCCGAGCAGGTCTTCCAACGCGCGACCGACCCGCAGCTCACCTACCAGACCGTCGACGACTGGATGACCGCCGGAAAACGCGCGCAGGAGCCGGTGCGCGACTACCTGCAGCGCTTCACCTCGCCCGACCAGCGCCAGTTCTTCCTCGACGCGACCCAGCGGGTCTGGCCGGAGGGCGCGCGGGGCAGCGCCGGGCCGGACGACCTGCAGATCCTCGTGCCCTCGTTCCTGATCTCGGAACTGAAGCGCGCCTTCGAGATCGGTTTCCTGCTCTACCTGCCCTTCATCGTCATCGACCTCGTGGTGACGACGATCCTGATGGCGATGGGGATGTCGATGGTCTCGCCGACCGTGATCTCGATTCCCTTCAAGCTGTTCCTGTTCATCGCCATCGACGGCTGGTCGCGGCTGATGCACGGCCTCGTCTTGAGCTACGCCCTGCCGAGTTGAGGAGAAGGGCTCGAATCTGCGTTGACGACGCGGCGCCTCCTCGGTCGGGCACCGTCGTCATCCCGGGGCGCCGCAGGCGAACCCGGAATCCACGACTGGGCGCGTCGGCCGCGCATCACGGGTGGATTGCGGGTTTGGCTCCGCGGCCCCGGAATGACGGCCGTCGCGAATCTTTGGTCGGTGCCGAGGGATAAGGAGGGACACGATGGACCAGTCCGGCATCCTGCTGCACGTCAAGAACGCGCTGGCGCAGTTCATGACGCTGACCCTGCCGCCGCTGGTGGCCGCCCTCGTCGTCGGGCTGATCGTCGGCATCCTCCAGGCCGCGACCCAGATCCAGGACCAGACCCTGCCGCAGACGGTCAAGCTCCTCGTCGTGGTGGCGGTGCTGGCCCTGTTCGTGCCGCTGCTCTCGGCGCCGCTGATCGAGGGCGCCAAGCAGGTCTTTTCCGAGTTTCCCGTCCTCACGAGCCCGGGCTGACGGCTCCCCATGGCGAGCCTGCCCGATCCCAACACCCTCGCCGGCCTGACCTCCCTGTTCACGGAAGGGATGCGCTGGATCAGCGCGGCGGCCCTCGGCATGGCGCGGCCCGCGGGCATCTTCCTGATCCTGCCGGTCTTCACCCGGGCCGAGATGGGCACGCTGATCCGGCTCGGCCTCGCCTTCGGGCTCGCCTTCCCGATCCTCGGCTACAGCCAGCAGAGCATCGCCCCGACCGAGGCCGACATCCAGGTCGTGCGCCTCGTCCTCGTGGCCCTGAAGGAGCTGTTCGTCGGCGTGCTGATCGGCTTCGTGATCGGGATCCCGTTCTGGGCGATCCAGTCGGTCGGCGAGCTGATCGACACCCAGCGCGGCATCTCCAACGAGGTCGCGCCGGTCGATCCCACGACCAAGTCGCAATCCTCCGCGCTCGGGCTGTTCCTCGGGCTCCTCGGGATCACGATCTTCGTGGCGGCGGACGGCCTCAACACCCTCGTGGAGACCCTCTACGGCAGCTACGGCCTGTGGCCGATCCAGCGCTTCCTGCCGGCCACCGACCTCGACGCGATGATGGATCTCGCCCGCCTCGTCGACCGGGTGCTGCGCACGGCGCTCCTCGTCGGCGGGCCGGTCATCGTCCTGATGCTGCTCCTCGACCTCTGCGTCATGCTGATCGGCCGCTTCGCGCCCCAGCTCAACGCCAACGACCTCGCCCCCACCGTCAAGAACGTCGCCGTCGTGCTCTTCATGATGGCCTATGCGAGCTACCTGTTCGACTACGCGAGCGCCGAGATCGGCACGGTCCGCGGCATGGACGCGACGATCGGGCCGTTCCTGCGATGAGCGGCGATTCGAGCGAGGAAAAAACCCTCCCGCCGAGCCAGAAGAAGCTGCGCGACGCGCGCAAGAAGGGGCAGATCGCCAAGAGCCGCGACCTCGTCAGCGCCCTGGGCCTGCTCGCCGCCACCGCCTTCCTGTGGTTGCGCTCGGGCAGCCTCGTCGACGAGTGGCGCGAGGTGCTGCTCTACGCCGAGCGGCTGCAGAACGACCCCTTCGGCATCGCCGCCCCGCAGGTGGCCGCGAGCCTCGCCGGCCTCTCGACCCGCACGGTTCTGCCATTGCTCGGCGCCGTGGTGGCGGCGGGCATCGTCGGCAGCGTCATCGCCAATCGCGGGATCGTCTTCTCGCTCGACCCGATCAAGCCGAAGCTCGAACATCTCAACCCCTTCGAGGGGCTGAAGCGGATGTTCGGCGTCAAGGCGCTGGTCGAACTGGCCAAGACGCTCGCCAAGGCGGTCCTGCTCGGCGGCACGCTGTTCCTCGTCTTCCTCGGCACCTGGAACACGCTCGTGCTGCTGCCGGCGGGCGGGCTCGCCGCCCTCGACTTCGTGGTCGGCACCCAGGCCAAGCTGCTGCTCGGCATCTCGGTCGGCGCCTTCCTCGCCGCCGGGCTGATCGACGTGCTGATCCAGCGCTGGCTCTTCCTTCGCGACATGAAGATGAGCGCGAGCGAGCTGAAGCGCGAGTTCAAGGAGCAGGAGGGCGATCCGCACGTGCGCGGCGCCCATCGCCGCCACCGCCAGGAGGGCGCGCAGCTGCCGCGCACGGGGCTGAAGCGCGCCACCATCCTGATCCGCGGCCGGGGCGTGGCGGTCGGCCTGCGCTACGTGCCCGGCGAGGGCGGCGTGCCGATCATCGTCTGCCGGGCCAAGGGCGCCGGGGCCGAGGTGATGATCGAGGCGGCGGCCGAGCTCGGCATCCCCCGCGCCCCCGACCACGGGCTGGCCGCGGCGCTCGCCAAGAAGGTGGCGCCGGGCGCGCCCCTGCCGAACCGCTTCTTCGACCGCGCCGCGCGGGCGATCTACGCCGCCGGGCAGGCGTGAGGGTCCGCGCGCCGGCCTGGTCAGGTTCCGGTCAGCGGCCGGGCCTAGCCTTCGCGCAGCGGTTGCGTCGGCAGCCGGTCCATCCTTACGCCAGCCCTACGGCCGGGAGTCGTGTGATGCCGTCAGACGTGCTGTGCGCAGGCCACGCCGCCGGGGCCGGCGAAGCCACCGACGGATGAGCGGGATTTCGCCGACGGCCTGTCCGGCGGGATCGAACGCGATCCGGGCCGTCCCACATCCGAAGCTGTGATGGAACGGCGACACCGGCCGACTCACCGATCGAGCCGGCGAGCGTTGTAATCGCACTGTCACACAAGCTCAGCAGGAGTCTCTCCCAGTCGTCGAGGCGACGAGGGGGCGGCCGATGCGAGCGAAGACCATCGGATTTGCCTCGTCCTCTGCCGGGACGCCGCATGTCCGCGCGTAGCGTCTCCATGGATCGGCCGTTGCTTCCCCGTCTGCTGGTTCGTGTCGCGGTCGCGCTCGCAGTGTCGGTGCCGGTGCTGGTCACGGCCGCCCGCGCCGAGCCGGCCGCCGTTCCGACGGTGCCCGCCGCGGCGCCCGCGATGCCGCGGCCGATGGTCCCCGCCTGGCCGGACAACGCCCGCTCCGTCGACGACGCCTCCCGGTTTCGCCCCAACACGACCTGGACCAACGGCGCGGCGGCCCCGCCCCGGTTCCGGCCGAACGCGCCGGAGGCGGAGACGGTCTCGGCCGCGCACGGGCAGATGTCGCTCGCCGTGTCGCGCGGCAAAACCCTGCGCCTGTCGCGGCCGGCCGCCTCGATCTTCGTGGCCGACCCGAGCATCGCCGACATCCAGACGCCTTCGAACCAGGTCGTGTTCGTGTTCGGCAAGAAGCCGGGCCGCACCAGCCTGTTCGCCCTCGACGACAGGGGCGACCCGATCGCCGAGTACGGCGTGGCCGTCGTCCAGCCGATCGAGGACCTGCGCAACCTGCTGCGCAGCGAGGTCGGCGACTACCGGCTCTCCGTCTCCTACACGCCCAACGGCGCCGTCCTCAGCGGCACCCTGCCCAATGCCGGGCTCGTCGAGACCGCCAAGGCCGTCACGGCGCAGTTCCTCGGCCAGGGCGCCACGGTGACGAACCGCATCCGCGTCGCGGGCGCGCTCCAGGTGAACCTGCAGGTGCGCGTCGCCGAGGTGAACCGCCGCGTGCTCAAGGAGTTCGGGATCAACCTCAACGCCACGGGCCGGGCCGGCAATTTCGGCTTCTCCCTGGTCTCGGGCGGCTCGGGGGCCTCGCCGGGCACCGTGCCGATCACCGGCCGCGGCAACCAGTTCGGCGTGAGCTACTCGGACGGCATCAACAACATCACCGCGACGCTCGACGCCCTGGCCGAGGACGGCCTCGTCTCGATCCTGGCCGAGCCGAACCTGACGGCGGTCTCGGGCGAGAAGGCGAGCTTCCTGGCCGGCGGCGAGTTCCCGATCCCGATCGCCCAGGCGCTCGGCCAGACCTCGGTGCAGTTCCGCCGCTTCGGCGCGAGCCTCGAATTCCAGCCCACCGTCCTGTCCTCGAACCTCATCAACATCCGGGTGCGGCCCGAGGTGAGCGAGCTGACGCCGGCCAACGGCATCGAGGCCGCCGGCATCAACATCCCCGGCCTCACGACCCGCTCGGCCGACACGGTGGTGGAGCTGGCCAGCGGCCAGAGCTTCGCCATCGGCGGCCTGATCCGGAGGAACTTTTCCACCAATGTCGGCGTCCTGCCGGGGCTCGGCGACATCCCGGTGCTCGGCGCCCTGTTCCGCTCCAGCGCCTTCCAGAAGGACGAGAGCGAGCTCGTCATCATCGTCACGCCCTTCATCGTGCGGCCGGCGAGCTCGCCCCAGGCCCTCAGCGTGCCGAGCGATCGGGTCGCGCCGCCGACCGATGCCGGCCGCATCCTCCTCAACACGCAGACCAAGGCCCCCTCGGCCCGGCTCGCGCCGCGCAGGGGCTCGGTCGGCCTCACCGGTGACGCGGGGCTCGGCGTCGAATGAGCGGGCGGAGACCGTCGATGCGCCGGATCGGCTTCGCGCCGCGGATCTGTCTGCTGCCCCTGCTGCTCGCCGCCTGCACGCCGGTGGCGCCCTCGGCCGTCGGCCCGACGGTCGCGGTGCCGCCGGTCGCCGCGGCGGCGCTGCCGCCCCCTCCCCCGCCCGTGACGATCGTCGATCCGCCGGTCGAGCCCGCCGCCGCGGTTCTGGTGCGGCGCGAGGCCGAGCCGCGGCCGGTGGTGGTCTACGAGCAGCCCGCCCGCCTCTCCCCGCCCGGCGCGCCGACCGTGCTGCCGCCGTCGATCCCGCCGCCGGGCTCGCGCCAGGAGACGCTGGTCGAGGCCGTGCCGACGACGAGCCTGATGGGCCGCAACGACCGGCGCCGCTTCCTCGCCTTCCTCAAGGAGGCCGGGCGCGGCCGGTTCGACGCCCTGCATCTGGAGCTGCGCGGGGCCAACCGCGGCGCCGTGCGGGCGCTGGCCGAGACGGCGCGGCGCGCGGGCGTCGATCCGCTCAAGATCCGCGCGATCGAGGCGGGTCCCGCGGGCGGGCGGGTCGAGGTGATCGCGACGCGCTACGTGGCGATTCCGCCGGAATGCCCCTCGCTCGCCGTCGTCGGCCCGTCGGTCAACGACAACGACTTCGACCCGACCCACGGCTGCTCGAACCGGGCCAACCTCGCCGCGATGGTCAACGATCCGGCCGACCTCGTGCGCAACGAGGCGGTGGTCCCCGCCGACGGCGCCTATGCCGCCCGCGGGATCGAGCGCTACCGCGCCTCCTACACGGCGGACCGCAACCGGCCGGACGGCGGCGCCAACCAGGCTCCGATCGACAACGGCTTCGCCTACGGCCCGCCGGGCGGCACGGTGCTCGGCAGCGGCGGACCGGTCTCGCGCTAAGAGTGCCTCACAAAACTCCCGGTCACCGGCCGCGTCCCCTTCGACCGCGACGGCGCAGCGGGAGTTTTGTGAGAGACACTAAGCCCGACACCTTCCGAAGACGACGCGCCCGAACCGTCCCCCTGATCCGCCGACAGGTGCTCGTCAGGTTGAGGATGCACCCTGTTCCCGTTTCCCGCGAAGCAGGGGCACGGGGCGGCATGAGCAACGGCATCTCGCAATTCGCCTACACGGCGCCCGCTCCGACAGCGAGCTTCGGCCTCGCCGGGCCGAGCGGCCCGACCGGTGGCACGAGCGGCGGCTCGCTCTCGGTCGATCTCCCGGAGATCAGCGTCGGCCCCGAGCCGGATCTCGGTGGCGGCGCCCTGCCGGGCGACGGCAGCTACGGCGATCCGATCGCGGGCTTCCACCAGATCAACGGGCAATTCGCCGACAGCCAGCGCGCCTTCTCCGAGCGGATGGACGCGCAATCGGCCCAGTTCAACTCCCAGATGCAGGCCCAGAGCGACGCCCGCGCCGCGCAGATGCAGGCGCAGTTCGAATCGAACATGGCCAGCATGAACGCCCAGCGCGCGGCGATGTTCGCCCCCCCGCCGGTGACCGGGCCGATCCTGCCGCCGAACTTTTCCGAGACCGCGCAGGTGCCGGCGGCGCCGGCCCCGGCACGTCCTGCGGCAGCGCCCGCGGCCGATCCGTTCGCCGCGACCGGTGAGGGCGGGCTCGGGCTGAGCCCGGTCGGCACGACCGGCCTGACCGCCTTCGGGCTCGGAGGCCCCGCCCCAGGGGCGACGCCGAACCTCGCCTTCGACCCGGCGCCGCTCGGACAAGGGGGGATCGACGCTGCGCCACCCGCCCAGCCGCCCGCGCCGCCGCCGATCGGCTACGGCGACCAGCCGCTCGGCGTGCCGGTCTCGCAGATCAGCCGCCTGACCTCGGCCGATGCGCAGGCCGCTGTCGGGGCGAGGCTCGACGCGTTCCGCGCCGCCGCCAAGCCCGCCGCGCAGGACGCGGCGCTCCAGAACGCCCTGAACGGAGCCTACGCCTTCCGCGTCCAGGGCGGCGACGCCGGCCCGTTCGACCGCATCGCCGAGCGGGTCGCGGGCGATCCGCGGGCCGAGGTCGAGCTGAAGGTCGCCCGCGACCGGGCGGAAGCCATCGTCGCCGCGGGCGTGTCGGGCAACATCCGCGCGCTGAACGACAACGGCGTGAATTTCGGCGCGCAGCTCTACGCGCTCCAGCGCAGCGTCACCAACGATCCCGACAACGCCCTCGGCCCGATCGGCCGCGCTCTCGACGGGCTGCGCTACGGCGAGGGTGCGGGCAGCGCCGTCAACGACATCCAGGCGGGGGCGACCCGCCAGGCGCTGACGGGCCTCGGCTTCGGCCGCGAGGTGCAGGACGCGACCGCGCTCGACGCCGCCCGCACCGAGGCGGCGCAGATCCAGCAGCGGCAGGCGCTCGCCGCGATGACACCGGCCGAGCGACTGTCGTACATCGCCGGTCAGGCCCTCGATGCGGGCGCCCTGACGGCCGGGCCGACCCTCGCCATGGCCCTGGGCGGCGGCCGCCCGTGGGGACCGGCAGGAGCGGCGACCGGGCTCCTCACCCCGCCGACCACGCCGACTCCCGCCGCGACGGGCAACCGCCCGTTGACGCGGGTGGTGCAGACGCCGAACGGACTCGTCGATCTCGGCCCGACCCTCGACCGCATCGCCAACGGCGGCAGCTTCCCGCACCGGCGCGACGGCACGGTGTTCCGGAACAGGGAGCAACTTCTTCCCGCGCAGCCACCGGGCTACTACACGGAGTTCGTGCATCCGACTCCGGGCATGAACGGACCCGGTGTGCAGCGCGTCATCCGGGGACAGGGCGGCGAGTTCTACTACAGTCCGGATCACTACGCGCGGTTCATTCCCCTCAACTGACAATCCCGAGCAGGTTTCGCGATGACCGACACGCTGACCTACGCCGAGAAGGATGCTTTCTGCCGGGCGGGCGCACGATGCCTCGACGTCGGCAGCGGCCTCGACACGAAGGACGCGCTGATCGGCTGGTACGCGGGCGCGCTTCCTTTGCCGGACTATTGGAGCTGCAACTGGGACGCCTTCACGGATTTCCTCGAAGATTTGTCCTGGCTCCCCGATCAGGCCATCGACATCTATCACGACAGCCTGCCGCTCGCGGGCCGTCCGGAAGAGCTGTCGATCTACGTCAACATCCTGCACACCACGGTGCGGCACTGGCGCCGGTTCCCCGAGCACGATGTCCGCGTCGCCTTTCACCCGCGCTGGAAGGCTGCGGTGTCCGGCGTCTCGCTCGATGAGCTATGAGACGTCGTCCACGCATGGCGCACTTTACCATCGCACCGGAAGTCGCCGGCGGTCTCGGCGCGAACACGGTTCTGGATCGCGGCCGCCATCCCCCCATGGTGCAAAGGCTGCACTACGAGTTCGAGGGATGGCTCGGTGATGTCCTGCTGGAGAGCTTTCCGGCCTTCATCGTGACGGAAGAGGCCCGGCAGGCCCTCGTCCAAGAGGGCGTGACCGATGCTCGCTTCGATGAGGTCGAGGTCTCGCTTTCCGACACGTTTCGAGAGACGCAGCCCGGTACGACGCTTCCGCGATTCGTCTGGCTGCTCCCGGAGGGCGAACCCGGCCAGGACGACATCGCGGCGGCTCGGGATGGGCGCTTGGTCCTCTCGCAGCGCGCCCTCGATGTCCTCCAGGCCCGCGGACTGTCGCAGGCGCTCGTCGAGCCCTTCACGAGCTAGGACGCCGTGAGCGGGGCCGATCGAAGCGCGTGGGATGCCCTGAGGCACGAGGTCGAGCGGGGCGGCGCGCGGCCGCACGTCATCGACACCCTGATCGGCCGGCTTCCGGACCGGCGCGACGCGGGCGCCACGGCCGCTTTGCTGTCGCTCCTCTCCGACCGGGCGCCGTACGACGAGGGGATGTTCTCGATCCTGCACGCGGCCGAAGCGGCGGACGACGCCACCTACGTCGCCGGTCTCCTTGAGAGCGTCGAGACCCTGACGACCGCCGCGCCGCGCTGGGCCTCGATCGTCCTGATGCGGGTTCTCAACCACGAGGGATCGCGTGACGCGCTTGTCCGACAGGTGCGCGCGGCTCCGGTCGCGGTCAAGGAAGCGGTCCGCTCCCTGGCCGAGCGGATCGACGCCGCCAGCCCCGAATTCCGGAACCGCACGGCGCCCGTGATCCTGGCCGCCGGTTGACGCTTCGGACCGAGCCGGCCGCCGGCCCGATCATCGCGCCCAGGGCCACGCCCCCGATCGCCGTCGCGCCGAGCGCCACCCCGCCGAGCGCCCAGTAGCCCGTGGCGATGCCGCCCGCGCCGAGCAGCAGGCCGATCGCGACGCCGCCGAGGGCGATGGGCCCGAGGGTGATCCCGCCCAGCGCGATCCCGCCGACGGCGATGCCGCCGAAGGCGACGAGGCCGAAGGCGATGTTGCCGAAGGCGAGGATGCCGCGGGCCGGCCGCAGGGTGGCGTTGTCCGACGCGCCGTAGACGACGTGGACGAGGGGCCAGCCGAACAGCGTCCGCTCGGACCGGTACTCGAAGCCCGCCACGAGCGCGGTGCGGGCCGACCCGTCCTGCCCGCCCGGCGCGAGGGGGCGGCCGCAATTCGGGCAGGCGACGGCCCGGTCGCTGACCTGCCGTCCGCAATCCGGGCATCGCGTCAGGGTCATCCGGGCCTCCGAGAGGTCAGTTCCACATGTGGACGAGAATACGCCATCCGCTCCCGCCGGGTTCGAGCACGTTGAGCCAGTTGCCCTCGAAGGTCTGGTGCGGACCCTCGGGGCCGGGACCGGTGAGCCGCCAGCGGCCCGAGGCGATCCACACGCCGTCGCGGGCGAAGGCGTCGCCGACCTCGACGGCGTAGTCGCGAAACCCCTGGGCGCGGATGTCCGAGAAGAAGCCGCAGATCCCGTCCGGCCCGATCACCGCCGGGCGGCCCGGCGGCACGACCCGGGCTTCGGGCGCGTAGAACGCGGCGAGATCGCCGGTGCGGCCGGCGTTGAAGGCGCGTGTGATGCCCTCCGCGAGGGCTCGGATGTCGGGGGGCATGGGGGTCTCTCAAGCTCAGGACGAAGCGGGTCCCCGCGCGACCAGCACGGGCCAGAACACCCAGTCGTCCACCGGACAGAGGGCGGGGCCGCCGTCGTGCGGGCGCAGGCGGATCGTGCCACGGGCCGGGTAGTCGAGGACGAGGTGGGTCGCCCCGAGGCGGCGGGCGAAGATGGTCGAGCCCGAGACGGTTTCGACGACGCGGCGCGCCTCCGCGCCGGCGTGAAGCGCGATCCGGCCGAGCGCCCGCCGCGGCGGGGCCGCCCCGAACGCCTCGCGCGGCATGTCGCTCAGCGAGAAGATCGCCGTCTGCGGCGTGGCGCGGCGGGCGAGCTGCCCGAACCAGTCGCCCCGCAGCGGCAGGAGATGGAGCCGGACCCCGTGGACGCGGCCCAGCACCTTGACCGCGATGCCGAGCCGCGGCTCCGGCCGCAGGCCCTGGTGCAGGAGGACGATGTCGCCGATGCCGCGCCGCGCCTTCAGGAAGGCGGCCATCCGGTAGAGCACCGAGAAGACGCAGGCGTGGTGCGCCGTGTCGAGCCAGAGCGGCCCCGGCCGGTCGAGCCCCTGCGCCTGGCCCACCCGCAGCACCGCCTCGATGCCGGCGAAGTAGGCGTCGGCCTGGGCGACCGAGAGGCTTGCCAGCACCAGCGGCTCGAACGCGAAGTCGATGGCGTTGAGCGCCGCCCGGCGCTCGAGTGCCTCGGGGATCGCGGCAAAACCCTCGGCCCGGCGCAGGAGCAGGCCGTCGAAGGCGCCGCGGTGGAGGCGGGCGATCAGGCGGTCGCGGGCGTGGCGGCTCGCCTGGCTTCCGGCGAAAGCCTCGGCGACCAGCGTGTCGAAGCGCGCCTGCGCGGCAAAGCTCCGGGCAGGGGAGACCGCGTTCATGGCGCGACCGGCGCCTCGGCGCGCTCCAAAGCCGTCTCGCCGACGAAGAGCTGGTCGCGGTCGAAGCGGCGGCCGTGGAGCTCGGAGACCTTCTCCAGCACCCGCGCCTGCGAGGCCTGGAGCGAGGCGGCCGACTGGCGCTCGCCCGATTGCTTGGCCTCCACCGTCGCCTCGCTCGCGAGCCACTGATCCTCCCGCACCACGCCGAGATCCTTGGCGCGGGCGAAGACGTACTCGGCGGTGTTCCACTTCCAGCTCGGACAGGGGAGCGCGGCCTCCTCCGGGTCGGCGTAGATGAAGCGGTGGGCGCAGAAGCCGCCGCACATCGGCAGGATCTTGCAATCCCGGCAGGTGGCGTTGTCGAACGGCGTCCATTGCGACCAGAGCGTCGCGTTGACGCTGTCGTGGAGCCTCGAAGGCTCGAAGATGCTGCCGGTGCGCTTCGACGGATCGTGCGCGGTCTCCCAGCACTTGTGCACGTCGCCGTTGCCGGCCACGACGTAGCCGCTGTTCGAGGCCGCGACGCACATGCCGGAGAAGCCGCTCGGCGGCGTCTGGATGCCGGCGAAGCCGAGCTGGCGCGCCTTGCCCTCCAGCGCCAGGACCTTGCGGTTGAAATCGGCCCGCGACAGCTTCTCGGTGAAGGCGCTGCCGCTCTCCGGCGTCGAGGCCTCGATCGGGGCGAAGTAGACGCCGAAATTGCCGCGCTGCCCGAGGCGGCGGGCGGCGAAGTCGTCGAGCATGGCGTCGGCCCGCTCGACGTTGCTGATGCCGACATTGACCCGCGCCTGGATCGACATCGCGGTCTCGTCGAGCGCCTGCTCGATGTTGTCGAGGATGCGGTCGAAGGTCCGTCCGCCCGAGGTGAGCGGGCGCATCTTGTCGTGGGTGTCGCGGTCGCCGTCGATCGTCACCTGCACCCAGCGGACGCGGCGGGTGTGGAGCTGCGCGGCGGTCTCGGCGGTGAGGAACCACGCGTTCGAGACGATGCCGGCGCTGTAGGCGATCTTGTTCTTGTCGCAATAGGCGATCAGCCGGTCGGACAGGCGGAAGATCGAGTCGCGGCCCATCAGGGGCTCGCCGCCGTACCAGATGATCGAGAGCGCCTTCAGGTCCTTCTTCGCCTTCACGAAGTCGATGATCGCGTCCTGGACGTCGGGCGTCATCTTCTTGGTGGGCTTGTTGAGCCCCTGGAAGCAGTAGCCGCAGGCGAAGTTGCAGGCCATGGTGGGCGCGATGGTGAGCGTCAGGCTCCCCTTGGCCGCCCGCGTCGCCTCGTAGCTCTGGCGCACCAGCGCGAGTTCGTCGACGCCCGCGCCGACGGCGTGGCCACCGCCGATCAGCGCCTGGAGCAGGAGCCGGTCGGCCACGTCCGCGGTACCGAAATCGCCCTGCCCGGCGAGGTCGCGATAGGCCCACGCCTCTCCCTCCGACAGCAGGATGAGGGAGCGGGTGCGCGCATTGAACAGCAGGGCGGCGCCGTCGGCGAGCCGCACCGGGATGTCGTAGCGCGAGAGGCGGTAGCGCGCCGCCGCGGGCCGGGCCGGCCCACGGGGGCGCAGCCGTGCCTGAACCTGCCGCGCGGCCGTCTCCACGGCCTCGCCCGCCTCGTCGGCGAGTCCGTTTCCGGGGGTGTCGAAGTCGAGCATGGAGGGTCTCCTTCGGGTCAGGCGCGAGTCAGGCTGCTCGGCGCGCCGCGCGGGTGGCCTCGATCCGCGCCAGCGTCGTGTCGGCGAGGTCGGCGAGCAGGTCGTTCCACAGGGCGCGGTACGCGTCGGCGCGGATCGCGGCGTCGATCACCGGCTCGCCGGTCTCCTCGTCGAGCGGCAGGCCGGACAGGGTCAGGATCCGGCGGTTCATGGCGATGACGGTGAAGTCGCCGACCCCGGCCTCGGTCGCTCCGGCGCCGTCGAGGCGCAGGGCGAACCGCCCGCCGAGGCGCTCCAGATGAGTCACGTCGTAGAAGCGCGGGACCACCCCGTGCATCAGCGTGCGGAACCACGCGAAGCGGCCCGCGGCCCCTGCCGGCTGGTTCCAGCCGGGCTCGGCCAGGAGTTCCGGCCGCAGCCGGAGGCCCGCCATGAAGCCGGCGAAGGCGGCGGGCGCCGAGACGTAGCGCCGGCCTCCGGTGACGATCTCGGCGAGCGAGAGGCGCGCCGTGCCGCCGCGCTGGTCGATGCTCAGCATGACGGCAGCAGCGGGATCACGTTGACGGCGCAGAACGAGACGGGGTCGCCGAGGGGCGCATCGACGCCGCAGACGCCGCCGAGATTGGCCGCGCAGAGGCCGGTATCGACACCGCAGGCATCGGCTCCGGCCTTGGCGGCGCAGGCATCGGCGTCCGCCCCGCAGGCATCGGCGCTGGCATTGGCCGCGCAGGCATCGGCATCCGCGCCGCAGGCGTCGGCGCTGGCATTGGCGGCGCAGGCGTCGGCATCCGCGCCGCAGGCTTCCGCCCGGGCGTCGGCCCCGCAGGCATTGCCGTCGGCGCCGCAGGCCTCGACGTTGGCGTCCGCACCGCAGGCGTTGCCGTCGGCGCCGCAGGCCTCGGCGCTGGCATCCGCGCCGCAGGCGTTGCCGTCCACGCCGCAGGCCTCGGCCGCGGCATTCCCGCCGCAGGCATTGCCGTCGGCGCCGCAGGCCTCGACCGTTCCGTCCGCGCCGCAGGCCCCGGCATCGGCGCCGCAGGCCTCGGCGCCCGCATTCGCCGCGCAGGCATCCGCGTCGGCGCCGCAGGCCTCGACGGTGCCGTCGGCGCCGCAGACATTGCCGTCGGCGCCGCAGGCCTCGGCGCCGGCATCCGCACCGCAGAGGTTGCCGTCCGTGCCGCAGGCTTCCACCGTCGCGTCCGCGGCGCAGGCATTGCCGTCGGCGCCGCACGCCTCGATCGTCGCGTCGGTGCCGCAGACGTTGCCGTCGGTGCCGCAGGCCTCCGCGCCGAGATTGCCGCCGCAGACGCCGAGATCGGAGCCGCACAGCTCGATCGCGTTGTCCGAGCCGCAGGCATCGGCGCCGATTCCGGTCGCCCCGGCGCTGCCCTTCTGGCCGCAGGCGAGGTTGCCGTCGACGCCGCAGGCCGCCGGCCCGCTGTAGCGGGCGTCGCAGACGCTGCCGTCGACCGCGCAGGCCTTGCCGGTGGTGAGCTTGGCGCCGCAGGCCCCGAAATTGGTGGCGCAGGCATTGCCGGTGCCGGCATTGGCGCCGCAGGCCGTCTCCTTGGCGGCGCAGGCGGTGCCGGCGCTGGCATTCATCGCGCAGGCGCCGATATCGGCCGCGCAGGCGGTGCCGAGGCCCGCATCCGCCGCGCAGGCGCTCGCCTTGCCGCCGCAGAGGCTGCCGCCGGTGTTCTTGGCCGCGCAGGGCCCCGAGGCGTTGGCGCCGCAGGCCCGGCCCGCGGTGAGGTTCTCGCCGCAGGGAGCCGCCGCGTTGCCGCCGCAGGCCGTTCCGGCTCCGAGATCGACGCCGCAGGGCACGTTGGTGTTGGCCGCGCAGACCGTGCCGGCGCTGGCATCGACGCCGCAGGGCGGCGACGCGGTCTGGGCGGCCGTCGGACCGGCCTGGGGCGGTGTGCCCGGCGCGGGAGAGCCCGGGGGCGGCGCGGCGCCCGGTGTTCCGGGAGGCTGCGGACCCGGCGGTTGTCCGCCCGTCGGCGGCGTCGGCGGCGTCGGCGGCGTGCCCGGCGCCGTCCCGCTGGCGGGCGGCGGGGCCGGCGGCGCACCCATCGGCACGTTCACCCGGTCGCCGGGATAGATCAGGTCGGGATCGCGAAATTGCGGGTTGGCCTTCACCACGTCCGGGAAGGGGCGGCCGTAATCCCGCGAGATGCTCCAGATCGACTCGCCCTCGCGGACGGTGTGATGGACGATGTTGTCGTTGGCCGGATCGGCGGCGGGCTGAGCGCCGGCCGGTGCCGCTTGCGATGCGGCTTGGCCCCCGGAGGCCGGCGCCGGGGCCGCCACGTTGCGCGGGTCGGCGGGATCGGGCGGCGGCGGGGCGGCGGCGCGGTCGAGGGCGGGCGCCCAGGCCTGCGCCTCGCCGCCGGTCTGGCTGCCGGACTGGGCGGGCTCCCGGCTCCGGGCGGCGAGCGGCTTATCGACGATTTGCGGCATGCTGCACCCCCGTGCCGTCGCGCGGCCGGCTCCGCTTCGAAGGAGCCGGGACCGCGTCGGAAAGACCGCTGCCGGACGACGGAGGGCGCTGCCCGCCGCCGCCGAACGCTGTGCCTCCTGGCTAGTCCCGCGACCTGACGTGGACCTGACGAGAGCGCGTCGAATCGCGGAAAAAGCGGCGCCCGCCTCGCAGGCCACGCAATGTCCGAAGGACAGATCCCGGTCACCGACCGCACATATAAAGACGGTCTGTCGTCTTCACGTGTCGTGACCCGCGCGAGAACCGATCTGCCGGGCCGGACCGCGGTGTTTGTCGGGTCTCACGCAAGAAAAGATCGATTCGCGACTTTCCCGGAGCAATCCGTAGGCCCCGTCAGGTTGTCGAAAGCTCACCTGCCTACCCATCGAGGGGCGCCGACACGGGCGCCGGCGGCCCGCGGTCGACCGGCTCCGGGCGGCCTCATCGTCGGTCGTCAGCGGCGCGGGAATGCGGGCCTCGACCGGCCCCGATCTGAACCTTCGGAGCTGAATCATGTCTCTCGGTGTCTCGAACGTAGCGGGCGCGAACGGCGCCCTGGCGAGGAGCGGCCTCTCGGACAACGGTGCCGTGGCCGCGCAGAACTTCCTCAACGCCCTGCTCGGTCAGGAAGAGGCGCCCCGCTCCGGCGGCGAGGCCTTCCTCGCCGACGTCAAGGAGACCAAGAACCCCGAGCAGAAGCGCGCCCTGATCGACGGCTTCGCCGAGGGCTTCGCGGCCGCCTCCCAGGCCGGCGAATCGGATGAGTCCGGACCTTCGGCCGACGCGGCCTCCGATGCGGGCCCGACCGCGGCCGCCGACGGCGCCGGCGCGACGGATACCGCCGAGGCCGGCGGCGAGGACGAGGCGGCGAGCCCGGCCGAGCTGATGAGCGGCTTCCAGGAGATCGCCGACCGCGTCGCCGATTCGGACCTGTCGAAGAAGGCCAAGAACACCCTGCTCGACGGCATCGCCACGCTGATGTCGAAGCTTCAGTCCGAGGCGCCCTCGGGCGAGGAGACCAGCCCGGCGAGCACCGCGGCCCCGAAGGCGAGCGGCGGGACGGGCGAGTCCGCCTCGGCTTCGGAGGCGGACGACGCCTCGGCGAGCGAGAACCAGGGGACTTGGAGCCACGAGGTCAAGGACGGCGAGGCCACGATCCAGCTCGGCGACAAGTACACCGTGAAGGCCAGCGAGAAGGACGCGACCTGGACGGTGACGAACAACGAGACCGGCAAGACCACCAAGGTCTCGGGCGACCCCCATGTCGACATCGACAACGACGGCAAGAACGACTTCGACTTCAAGAAGGACATGACGTTCAAGCTCGACGACGGCACCAAGATCACCGTCGGCACCGTCCCGGGCGGCGAGAACGGCACCACCTTCTCGTCCTCGCTGACCATCACCAACGGCGACAAGGCCATGCAGGTGACGGGCCTCGGCGATTCGCATGACGGCGAGAACAACCTCGAAGTGAAGCAGTCCGACGCGGGCACCACCCTCGACGAACTGGAGAATGACGGCTCGACCACGGTCTACGAGAACGGCGGGGCGTGGCAGACGAAGGACGGCAAGGCCGTCGATCAGTCGATCATCGACGCGGCCGAGGCCGCCGCGGCCTGATCGGACCCGATCCCGAGACTCGGTCCGCCCGGGGGCAGCCCTGCCCCCGGGCGAACTGACATGTGGAGAGGTTGGCACGAAGAGCCGAAATTGCAGGCCGAACCCACCAATAATTTCGCCAGCAAATCAAATAATATAACGCTTTCTGATACAATAACTTAGCCTGATTTAAGCTAATTCCTCGCACAATCCTCGTACGGCGAGGGTTCCCACGTGAGGACGACTGTCTTAATCCTGAATTATCCGATGACGAATGTGTGAGTGCTTGTGAGCTCAGCTGAACGGCGCGCTCAAGGTACTGAGGGGAGACGGTCGGGATGCGGATTCTGGTGGTCGACGATGATCGAGCCTGTGCCGGCTGCATCACCGGAATCCTGCGGGACGAGGGATTCGTCGCCGACCATGTCACGACGCTCGCCGACGCGACGCTGTCGGCGTCGCTCGCGCCCTACGAGGCGATCCTGGTCGACCGCATGCTGCCCGACGGCGACGGGCTCGACTGGGTGCGCGAGCAGCGCCGGGCCGGCAGCACGGTGCCGATGCTGATCATCACCGCCGAGCGCGACACCGTCGATCACCGGGTCGAGGGCCTGAACGGGGGCGCGGACGACTACATCCTCAAGCCGATGCCGCTCGACGAACTCGTCGCCCGGGTGCGCGCCGTGATGCGCCGGCCGGTGGCGACGCTGGATCCGGTGCTGCGCGCCGGCAACGTCACCTTCGATCCGGCCAACCGCGAGGTGCGGGTGGCGGGCAAGCCCCTGCGCATGCCCCGGCGCGAGACCTGCATCTTCGAGATGCTGATCCGCCGCTCGGGCAAGACGGTGACGAAGGGGCTGCTGGAGGAAGGGCTCTACAGCTTCGAGGACGAGGTCTCCTCGAACGCCATCGAGGTGGGCATCTACCGCCTGCGCGGCCACCTGATGGGCTCGGGCGCCACGGCGACGGTGCGCACGGTGCGCGGCACCGGCTACGTGCTGGAATCGCCCGACGAGCCGATCACCGTGCCGGACCTGCCGGGCGAGGTGCCGCAAGTGGCGATGGTCGCGGCGCAGGTCGCCGTGGTCCTGTCGAATCAGGCGGAGCCCTCGCCCGCGCTCATCCCGGCGGCCATCGCGGCGAGCCTGCCCGAATCGCCGCCGGCGGAGACCGCCGCGGCCGTCGTCGCCGCCGTGATCGCGGTCAGCCTCGCCAAGCGCGGCGAGGAGGTCTGAACCGCCGTCTCGAGCCGCGCGGCGGACGCCGGGTCACGCCCCCGTCCGCCGCCTGAGGGCGGCGCGCCAAGCGCGCAGGGTCGCGGCCGCCTCGTCCTCCGACGGCACCGGCTCGGCCGCGTCCTGTCCGCGGCGCCGGCGGCGCCAGCCGAGCACCCGCAGGATCGCCCACAGCCCGCTGGCGTGCTCGGGCTGCCCGGTCTGCCGCCGGGCGTCGCGCTGCGACCGGCGGGCGAGGAAGGGATTGAACAGCGGCAGCGGCGCGCCGCCGACCGCCCCGCCGCCGGCCAGCACGATCCCGCTCCCCGGACCCACGAGCAGCCCGGCGCCGGCTGCGACGCCGGACGCCCCGCCGGCGTCGATTCCCGGACCCGCCGCGGCGGGAGCCGATGGACCGTCGATGGTCGGGGCGACCGGTGCCGCGGTGACGACCGGAGCGGCCGTTCCGGTCTGAGGGGCCGCCGTGACGCCGGCCTGGAGCGGGGAGACGGAGGCGACCTGTGCGGGCGCCACGTTCGGCACCTGCACCGGCGCCTCGCCGCGCCCCGGCCCGCCGCCGACCGGTTGCATCGCGGGCGAAGCCGGGGCGCCGGTCTGCGCCGCCGACGCGAATCCGGGCGAAGCCGGCGCGGCGAGGCCGACGCCCTCGTGCGGCCGAGCCTGCTCCGCCTCCGACGGGGTCCCGCGCTGCGCCGCCTGGACGTCGGCCGTCCGGGCCGGCCTGCCCTCGTTCACCGCGGCGGTCTCGGCTTGCGCATGCGCCGATTGCGCCTGCGCCACTTGCCCCTCCGCCGCGTGCGCCTGCTCCGTCTTCCCATGACGGGGGTCGGCTGCGGGCGCCGCCGTGGCGGCCTGGTCCGATGCGGGAGCGGTTGCCGTCGCAGGCTCCGGTGCCCGAACCGCTGCATCCGGCCGCGCCGTGGCCGCGCGTGGCGGCGGCGCATCCGCGGGGATGTCGGCCGCGCGCCCGGCAACGGGATCGGCGGTCGCAGCCGGCGCCCCGGCGGGCGGCCGCGCAGCGTCCGGAGGCGGTGTGCCGGCGTTCGGTGCGGCCCGGGCCGGCGCCGCATCGGTCGCGCGAGCCTGGGCGATCTCCGCGCGCGGCGCCTCGGAATCCGGCCGGGGCGCGGCACGAGCCCCGTCGGTCGGCGCCGGGACATCGGGGGGCCCCGCCTCCCGCGGCCGGCCGGGAGGGCCGTCGGCCGGGCTCGGCCTGCCGGGGGGCGCGTCGGCCGCGTCCTGTCGCAGCGTTTGCCCCGCACCCCGCCCTGCCCCATCGGCGAGCCGCGTCGGTGGCAGGGCCTGGCCGGGTCCGAGCCCCTCGGCCAGCGCCTGCCCCCGCGCGTCGCCCCGCGGCGCAGCCTCCGTCACCGGTCCCCGCTCGGGCGCGCGCCCCTCGGCCCGTCCCTCCGCGAAACGTCCGGCGGGCGCCCCAATTGGGGGGCGATCCCCCGTCATGGGAGCGCGGCCGTCGCGCCCGGCGCCCTCGGGTGCCGGATGGTCGCGCCCGGGCGGACCATCGGGCCGGCCGAGCGGCGCCTGCGGGCCGGTCCGGCCGTCCCGGAGCCCCGGCCGAACGGGATCGGGCGTCGGGCCGCGCGGCCCGTCCGGCGTCGGCCGGATCGCAGGTCCGGTCCTCGGTCCTCCCGCTTCCGTGCCTTGGTTCGGCCCTCTCACAGGGATCGGATTGCGACCTGGTCCCGCCGCGTCCTGCCGCTGGGGCTCGAGCCGGTCGGGCGGCTTCGGCAGGCGGTCCCCCGCTCGGGGGCCGGCGTCCGGGCCGCCCGGCCGGGCGGTCCCCTCCCGTCCGCCGAGCTGCAGCCTGAGGCCGAGATCGGCCAGCGGCCCGAGCTGCGCCGCCAGGCCGACATCGAGGCCGTGGCGAAGATCCGCCTTGAGCCCGAGGCCCAGCCCATGTCCTCCGCCGCCGTTCCCGCCGTCATGCCCACCGCCAGCGGGTGCGCCATCCGGTCGGTCGTCGGCCCGCGGCCCGTTCCCCGGTGCTCGCCCCGGCGTGTTCCGTCCCGGCGGGCCGGCGCCGCGGTCCGGGCGCGCGTCGTGATCGGGCCGCTCGGGTGCCTGGCCCTGGCCGCGTCGCGGATCGAAAGCGGGCTGCGCGGCGCCGGGTTGCTGACCTTGCGGGTCGGCATGGGCTCCCAGGCCGATCAGGTTCAGACGCAGTGCGATGGGGAACGTCATGGCCCATCCTCGTCGGCTAACCGCCCGAGGCTATCGCCCCAACCTGACGAGGAACTGTCGCGAACGGATCGCGTCCCGTCGGGCTCGGCCGTGTCCGACCGCGCCGCCCCGCGCGTCGCGTGCCCGGCGCCGGATCGATGGCATCCGCGGGCAAGATGTTTCGGCGTCTAATCAATATTGCGGAATTTAGACCGTTTTCAAACATCAGCCGGCGTCATCGGAATGTAAAAATCGAAATGTACCGCTGAATGAATGCTTCGAGGGCGATGAACAGGCCGTTGCACTGCGGACGAACCGTAGGCCTGCGTTGATGGTCGGCCATGGGGACTGCCAGCGAAATGCGGGTGTTGATCGCGACGGATGCCTGGGCGCCGCAAGTCAACGGCGTGGTTCGGACACTGACATCGCTCGCACGATGCGCACCCCGGGTAGGGATGGAGATCGTCTTCCTGTCGCCCGAGGGGTTTTCGAGCTTCCCGGTGCCGAGCTATCCCGGTCTGCACCTGGCGATCCCCGACAGCCAGGAGATCGCGCGACGGATCGAGGCGGCGCGCCCGGACGCGATCCACATCGCGACGGAGGGGCCGATCGGCCACGCGGTGCGGGCCTACTGCATCCGGCGCCAGTTGCCCTTCACCACGAGCTTCACCACGAAGTTCCCGGAATACATCGCCGCCCGGTTCTTCGTGCCCGCGACTTGGAGCTACGGGGTGCTCCGCCGCTTCCACGCCGCCGGCCGGGTGACGATGGCCTCCACCGCCTCGCTGGTGCGCGAGTTGCGGGGGCGCGGCTTCCGCCGGCTCGGCCTGTGGACGCGGGGGGTCGATACCGACCTGTTCACGCCCGACCGGGCCGCCCCGCTCGACCTGCCGCGGCCGATCTTTCTCAATGTCGGCCGCGTCGCCGTCGAGAAGAACCTCAAGGCGTTCCTCTCGCTCGATCTGCCGGGATCGAAGGTGGTGATCGGCGCCGGCCCGCAGCTCGACGAGCTGAAGGCCCGCTATCCCGAGGCGCATTTCCTGGGCGAGCGCCACGGGGCGGATCTCGCGGCCCATCTCGCGGCCGCCGACGTCTTCGTCTTCCCGAGCCGCACCGACACCTACGGCGTGGTCCAGCTCGAAGCGCTCGCCTGCGGCGTGCCGGTCGCGGCCTTCCCGGTCACCGGCCCGCGCGACGTGATCGGCGGCCACGCCGTCGGCGTGCTCGACGAGGACCTCCGGGCCGCCTGCCTCGGCGCCCTGACCCTGTCCCGCGCCGAGTGCCGCGCCTTCGCGCTCGGCCGCTCGTGGGAAGCCAGCGCCCGGCAATTCGCCCGCAACGTGGCGCGGGCGCGCATCCGCCGGCCGATCGGGTCCGGCATCTGGGCGTCGGCCTGAGACTTCATCCGTTAGGAGCTTCATTCATGGCAGGGAACGGCGTGCTACCCACCGTCGACGAGATGCGCACGGAAGGGGTCGCCAAGGCCTACGATCGCTGGGCGCCGATCTACGATCTCGTCTTCGGCAAGGTCTTCGCGCGCGGCCGCTCGGCAGCGATCGAGGCGGCCGAGCGGGTCGGCGGGCGCATCCTCGAAGTCGGCGTCGGCACCGGCATCTCGCTGCCGCAATATTCGCCGCGCAGCCGGCTCGTCGGCGTCGATCTGTCCGCCCCGATGCTGGAGAAGGCGCGCGAGCGGGTGGCCCGGATGGGCCTGCGCAACGTCGAGCAGCTCGACGTGATGGATGCCGAGCATCTCGCCTTCGCCGACGAGTCCTTCGACGTGGTGGTGGCGCAGTACGTCGTCACCGCGGTGCCGAACCCGGAAGCCGCCCTCGACGAGTTCCTGCGCGTCGCGCGACCCGGCGGCGAGATCGTCATCACCACCCGCATCGGTGCCGACAAGGGCCTTCGCGGCGCGATCGAGTCGCTGCTCTCGCCGGTGGTCAACCGGCTGGGCTGGCGCACCGAGTTCTCCTGGCAGCGCTACCAGGACTGGGTGGATCGGACCGCGGGCGTGAGCGTGATCGAGCGCCGGCCGCTGCCGCCGCTCGGCCACTTCTCGCTGATCCGCCTCCGGAAATCCGACGCGGCCTGACGGGCGGCATTCTCCCGCGATCCCGCCGCCGGCCGTACCGGTGGCAAGAGACCTCAACTCCCATCGAGAGGAGACGATAATGGGCGGCTTTTTCGAAGCGTTGCGCGTGCAGCGGTGGGACGACCACCGTTACTATCACCACAGCCGGATCAACCAGTCGCTTCATCTTCTGAGCGCGCTGAGCTTCGTCTCCGCCTACGTGATCTGTTTCAAGGACCCGGCGATTGCCGCGCTGATCGCTTGGCTCGTCTCGATGACGAGCCGCCAGGCCGGCCACTTCTTCTTCGAGCCCAAGGGCTACGACCACGTGAACCACGCCACCCACGATCACAAGGAAGAGATCAAGGTCGGCTACAACCTGCAGCGCAAGGTCGTGCTGATGGCGATCTGGGCGCTCTCGCCGCTCGTCTTCACCGTGAGCCCGTCGCTGTTTGGCCTGATCGAGCCGCACCAGAGCGCGGGCGAACTCGTCCGGCACGTCGGCATGCTGTGGTTTGCGATCGGGATTGGCGGCCTCGTGTTCCGGGTGCTCCAGCTCTTCGTCATCCGCGACGTCGAGACCGGGCTGGTCTGGGCGGCCAAGATCATCACCGACCCGTTCCACGACATCAAGCTGTACTACCGCGCGCCGCTCTACCTGATGCAGGGCGAACTGATCGACCGCGGCCTCGCCGACGAGGTCGCCGAGGAAGCCGCCCGCAGCGCCGCGCGCTGACGGGATCTCTCCTCCCCCTTGTGGGGAGGAGTTGGAGGTGGGGGTGGTGCCGGATGAAGCTCGGCGATCAATCCTGAACCACCCCCACCCCTGCCCCCTCCCCACAAGGGGGAGGGGAAAGCGGCGCTTTACTCCGCCGGCACCGGATTCCCCGTACTGGCCGACGCCGCGCCGCCCCGCCCGCGCAGGCCCCGCCAGCGCACGGCGAGCATCTCGCGCAGCACGGAGCGGCGGATCGCTTTGTTGCTGGTCGCCGGCCCGGCCCACCAGCCATCCGCCTCCATCGCCCGGACGCCCGCGACGAAGCGCTCCGTCACCGCCGCGACATCCGCGTCGGTGTAGTTCAGGCTGAAGATCAGGCGCCCCGTGCCGATCCACGACAGAGCCAATCCCTCGAGGCGCAGATAGTATTGCAGCAGCCAGTTGTAGCGGGCGGGCCGCGTGTAGAGCACCGTCCAGATCGACGACATGTTGACGACGCGCACGGGCAGGCCCTCGGCCTCCAGCCGCCGGTTCAGCGCTTCCGCGCGCGCGTTCCAGCGCCCGTCGAGATCCGCGTAGAGCGCCGCGACCTCCGGGGTCTCCAGCCGCCGCAGGAAGGCGTTCATCGCGCCCATCACGTAAGGATGCGCGTTGAACGTGCCGCGGGCGAAGCAGATGTCGCCGGGCCGGTCCTCGCGGAAGCGCTGCATCAGCGCATGGCGCCCGCACAGCACGCCGATGGGCAGGCCGCCGCCCAGGGTCTTGCCGTAGGTGACGAGGTCGGCCCGGACGCCGAAATAGTCCTGGGCGCCGCCGGGCGCGAGGCGGAAGCCGACGAAGACCTCGTCGAAGATGAGGACGATGCCGCTACCCGTGCAGACCGCGCGCAGGCGCTTCAGCCAGTCCGCGTAGGCCGTGCGGTCGTAGGCGGCGTGCCGGCCGGAATCGACGAGCGACCCGTCGGAGGGCGCGCCGGCATTGGGGTGCATCGCCTGGATCGGGTTGACCAGCACGCAGGCGATGTCGCGGCGCTTGGCCAGCACCTTGAGCGTCCGCTCGGACATGTCGGCGAGCGTCAGCGTGTCGTTGGCCGGCCGGGGATTGCCGATGCCGGGCTGAACGTCGCCCCACCAGCCGTGATAGGCGCCGCAGAAGCGCACGATGCGCCGCCGTCCGGTCCGGTACTGCGCGAGGCGCACCGCCTGCATCACGGCCTCCGTCCCGGACATGTGGAACGAGACCTCGTCCATCCCGGAGATCGCCTGCAGCCGGCGGACGTTGTCGGTCACGACCGGGTGCAGGGCACCGAGCACCGGCCCCAGCGCCTCGACCGCGCCGGTGCCCTCTCGGATGCAGGCCTTGTAGGCGTCGGTGCCGAGCACGTTCACGCCGTAGGACCCGGTGAGATCGTAGAGGCGGTTGCCGTCGAGATCCGTGACCTCGACGCCGGACGCAGCCTGCAGGAAGCTCCCGGCGGACAGATGCTCGCGGACGATCCGGCTGAACTGGAACGGCACGCGGTAGCGCCCGGTGAATTGCAGGTCGGAGATGCCGGCCCTGGCCTCGTCCGTCGCCGCGCGGGTCTTCGCGTAGCGCTCGCGGTAGAGGGCGGACAGGCGCGCGAAGCCGGCGCGGCGACGGGCGGCGACCGCGTCCGAGGCGCCGTCGATTCGGGCGAATTCCGCCTCGCCGTACTCGTAGAAGGGCAGCTGGGCGGCGATCCTGCGCGCCATCCGGACATGGCCCGCGAGCGAGGGGTGCTTCGCCCGCGACAGGGCGAGGCGCTTGCGGCCCTTCACACCGAGAAACGCCAGAGCCGCTGCGGCGGCCGCAACCGTGATGGTTCCGAGAGTATCCATCCGGTCAGCGTGAACCAACGGCATGTCACGGGATGATGACGCTTCGCACCACCCTCCTCAGCATCGCCCGCCACGAGGATCTGAATTTCCTCCTGACGAACCGGATTCCGCGCCGGTTGGCGACCCGCTTCGTCGGCTGGCTCGCCCAGATCCGGCAGCCGCTGGTGCGCGACGTCTCGATGTGGGCGTGGCGGCTCTTCTCCGATCTCGACCTGTCGGACGCGCGCAAGACGCGCTTCGACAGCCTGCACGACTGCTTCGTCCGCGAGCTGAAGCCCGGTGCGCGCCCGGTCGATCCGGATGCGGGCGTGATGGTCAGCCCCTGCGACGCCATCGTCGGCGCCTTCGGGCCGATCGAGGGTACGCGGCTGTTCCAGGTCAAGGGCTTCCCCTACCGCCTGGAGGACCTGCTCGGCAGCGCCGAGGCGGCCGAGCGCTACCGCGACGGCGTCTTCGTCACGCTGCGGCTGACGGCGAGCATGTATCACCGCTTCCACGCGCCCCATGACGGGCGCGTCGAGGCCGTCACCTACGTGTCCGGGGATACGTGGAACGTGAACCCGATCGCGCTGAAGCGCATCGAGAACCTGTTCTGCCGCAACGAGCGCGCGGCGATCCGCCTGCGGCTCGACGCGACGGGCGAGGCGGTGACGCTGGTCGCGGTCGCGGCGATCCTGGTCGCGAGCGTGCGCCTGCGCTTCCTCGACATCGGTCTCGATCTCCGCCAGGGCGGTCCGCGCACGATCGCCTGCGACGCGCCCCTCGCCAAGGGCGACGAGATGGGGTGGTTCCAGCACGGCTCGACGATCGTGATGCTGGCCCCGCGCGGCTACGCGCCCTGCGCCGGGATCGCGGAAGGACGAACGATCAAGGCCGGCCAGAGGCTGCTGACGCTGCCGCCTCGTGCCACGGTGGCCGGTTGACCAAGTCGGGGCCGGCCCGATCCCGTCATCGCGCGCGTCGGCGAAGCGATGACAAAAGGGCGTACCGGAACGCCGCCGCGTCCGATGCTCCGGCTACAGGAACTTGGCCGGATCGGTCTCCGGCGGCGGGGGCGCCACGTCGCCGCGGTTCCACCAGCCGCCGCCGAGCGCCTGGAACAGGGCGACCGTGTCGGCGTACTGCGTCGCCCGCGCGCCCGCCGAGGTCACGAGAGCCGACAGGTAGCTCTGCTGGGCGATCAGCACCTGCGTCGCGTTGACGGCCCCCGCCGCGTACTGCTTGCGAACGAGGCCGAGGCTCTCGCTTGTGGCCTTCTCGGCCGCGGAGGCCGCCGCGACCGCCTTCGCGTCGGACTGGAGGGCGCGCAGGCTGTCGGCGACGTTCTGGAACGCGGTGATCACGGTGGCGCGGTACTGCGCCTGCGCCTGGTTTAGGGTCTCCTCGGAGGCGCGCTGCCGCCGATAGAGCGTGCCCGCATCGAAGATCGGCTGCGTGGCTTGGCCGATGATGGTGAAGAACCCGGCCGCCGGATTGGTGAGCTGGACGAGCCGCACGGCGCTGGAACCCGCCGTCGCCGTGATGGCGAATTGCGGCAGGCGGTTGGCGACCGCCACGCCGACGTTGGCGCTCGCCTCCTTCACCTGGGCTTCGGCGGCCTTCACGTCGGGCCGCTGCTGCACGAGGTGCGAGGGCAGGCTCACGGGAAGGCGCGTCGGCAGATGCAGCGCGCTCAGGGTGAAGGTCTCGGCGACTTCGTCGCTCGGGAACCGGCCGGTCAGGGCGGTGAGCAGATTGCGCTGCTGCGCGAGCTGCTTCTCCAGCGGCGGCAATTGCTGCTGCGACAGCGAGAGCGCGGCCTGCTGCTGCACGACGTCGGCCCCGGCGATCTGCCCGAGCTTGAGCTGCTTGTTGTAGAGTTCGAGGATCTCGGTCTGCGCCTGGATCGCCCGCTTGGTCGCCTCGATCTGCGCGCGCAGGGCCGCCTCCTGGATCGCGGCGGTCACGACGTTGGCGGTCAGGCTGAGATACGCCGCCTCGAGCTGGAAGCGCTGGTTCTCGGCCTCGGCCTCCAGCGCCTGGATCTGGCGGCGGTTGCCCCCGAACACGTCCGGGTTGAAGGCGACGGTCACCTGCGGCGTGTACAGGCTGTAGAGGTACTGGTTCTGGTCCTGCAGGGGGGATTGCAGGTCGAGCCCCGGTGCCCGGGCGCCGAGCGCCTGCGGGTTGGCGGTGAGCGTCGGGAACAGCGTCCCGCGCTGGGCCAGAACGTTCTGCTGCGCGATGCGGAGAGAGGCCTGCGCCGCGTCCAGCGTCGGGTTGTTGGCGAGCGCCTCCTCGACCAGGCGATTCAACCGCTTCGAGCGGAACAGGGTCCACCACCGGCCCGGGATGTCGGCGCCCGGCACGAAGCTCTGATCCGCCGAACCGCCCTGCTGCGTCCGGATCGCGTCGGCGGCGCTCGGGTTCTTCAGGGGCTCCGGGGTGTAGCGGGTGACCGGCGGATCGGCGGGCGGGCGATAGTCCGGTCCGACCATGCAGCCGCCGAGCGCGCCGCAGAGACCGGCCAGGCTCAGGCCGGCCACGCTCAGGCCGGCGACGGCGTTCCGCTTCCGACGACCCATCACGCGGCAACCCGGTTTGCGGCCGGCACGGCCCTGTCGTTCGGCCGGCGGCGGGAGAACAGGGAGATCAGCACCGGCAGGACCACGAGGATCAGGTTCGGGGCGAGCAGGATGCCCCCGACCACCACCAGCGCCAGGGGCTTCTGCACCTGCGATCCGATGCCGGTGGAGATCGCCGCGGGCAGGAGGCCGACGCAGGCCGCCACGCAGGTCATCATCACCGGCCGCATCCGCACGATCGAGGCGTGGCGGACGGCGTCCGCCCGCTCCCAGCCCTCGTCGAGGAGCTGGTTGTAGTAGGCGAGCAGGATCACGCCCTCCATCGTCGAGATCCCGAACAGGGCGATGAAGCCGATCGCCGCCGAGATCGAGAACGGCGTCCCCGTGAAGAACAGGGCGAAGATGCCGCCGATCATCGCCATCGGGATCACCGAGAGCGTGAGCAGCATGTCGGTGACGGACGAAAAGTTGACGAACAGGAGCAGCGCGATCAGGCCCAGGGTGATCGGCACCACCACGCTCAGTCGGGCGACCGCTTCCTTCAGGTTGGTGAACTGCCCGACCCATTCGAGGTGGTAGCCGGAGGGCAGCGTCACCGTCTCGGCGACGCGGGCCTGCGCCTCCAGCACCGCGCCGCCGAGATCGCGCCCGCGCACCGAGAACTTCACCGGGATGTAGCGTTCCTGGTTCTCGCGGTAGATGAAGGCCGCGCCCGAGACCATCGCGACGGTCGCGATCTCCGAGAGCGGCACCTGCACCACGCCGCCATTCGGGTTCGGCGCCCCGACGGTGATGCTGCGGATCGTGTCCAGCGAGGAGCGGTACTGGGGGGCGAGCCGCACCCGCATCGGGAAGTGGCGGTCCGAGCCGTACTCGTAGAGGTCGCCCGCAGTCTGGCCGCCGATCGCCGCCGCGACGGTGGTGTTCACGTCGCCGATCGAGAGGCCGAAGCGGGCGGCCTTGCGGCGGTCGACGTCGATCTCGACGGTCGGCTGGCCAAGGGACTCGAACACCGCCAGGTCGGTGATGCCGGGCACGCTGGCGAGCGCCGCCTTCACGGCGTTGGCGGTGCGGGTGATCTCGGCCAGATCGCTGCCGTAGATCTTGACCGAGTTCTCGCCCTTCACCCCCGAGGCCGCCTCCTGGACGTTGTCCTCGATGTACTGCGAGAAGTTGAACTCGATGCCGGGAAACTCCGCGTCGAGACGCTTCGACAGGTCGCGGATCAGCGTCTCCTTGTCGAGGCCCTTGGGCCACTGGTCGAGGGGCTTCAGGGGCGCCAGGATCTCGACGTTGAAGAAGCCGGTGGCGTCGGTGCCGTCGTTCGGCCGGCCCTGGTGCGAGATGACGTTGACCACCTCCGGCACCTCTTGGAAGATCTTGCGCAGGCGCTGGACGTAGGCGTTGCCGGTCTCCAGCGAGACCGAGGCCGGCATGGTGCCGCGGACGTAGAGGTTGCCCTCCTCCAGCCGCGGCAGGAATTCGAGGCCGAGGTTGCGCGCGGCGAGCCCGGACACCGCCAGGATCGCCGCGACGACGCCGAGGGCGAGGACGCGGTGGCGCAGGCCGAGGGTCAGGACGAGCCTGTGGCCGAACCGCAGGACGCGCACGATCAGCGTGTCGCGCTCCTCCACCCGCTTGGGCAGGATGATCGCCGAGAGCGCGGGCGAGACCGTGAAGGTGGCGAGCAGGCCGCCGACCAGCGCGTAGGCGTAGGTCTTGGCCATCGGCCCGAAGATGTGCCCCTCGACGCCGGTCATCGTGAACAGCGGCAGGAAGCCGACGATGATGATGGTGGCCGAGAAGAAGATCGCCCGGTTCACCTCGGCGCCGGCGAGGGCGATGGTGCCGAGCCGGCCGGTCAGGCCGCCGGGCGCGGGCCGCCCCTCCCCGTGCTCGGGTTCGGCGAGATGCCGGAAGATGTTCTCGACCATGATCACGGTGGCGTCGACGATCAGGCCGAAATCGATCGCGCCGAGCGACAGCAGGTTGGCCGAGTCGCCGCGCAGCACCAGGATCAGGATCGCGAAGCCGAGGGCGAAGGGGATCGTCGCCGCCACGATGATCGCGCTGCGCAAGCTCCCGAGGAACAGCCACTGCACCGTGAACACCAGGATCACGCCGAAGACGAGGTTGTGCAGCACCGTGTGGGTGGTGGTCCGGATCAGCTCCGAGCGGTCGTAGATGCGCGCGATCCGCACGCCCGGCGGCAGGATGGTCGAGGCGTTGATCCGCTCGATCTCGGCCTCGACGCGCTGGAGCGTCGGCAGGCTCTGGCCGCCGCGGCTCATCAGGACGATGCCCTCGACCACGTCCGGGTCGTCGCCCTCCCCGACGATGCCGAGGCGCGGCGCGTTCGAGACGCGCACCTCCGCCACGTCGCGCACCAGCACCGGCACGCCGTTCACCTGCGTCAGCATGGTGTCGCGGATGTCGTCCATGTCGCGGATCAGGCCGATGCCGCGCACCACCGCCGACTGCTCGCCGACGTTCAGCGTCTGGCCGCCGACATTGATCGAGGAATTGTTGAGCGCGTTGACGAGCTGGACCAGGGTCATCCCCAGCCCCTGCAGCCGGGGCAGGTCGACGGCGATCTCGTATTCCTTGGCCCGGCCGCCGAAGGCCGTCACGTCGATGACGCCGGGGATCGCCTTGAACCGACGCTGCAGCACCCAATCCTGCAGGGTCTTCATGTCGGTCGAAGAGAAGCCCGGCGGCCCGACGAGCTTGTAGCGCATGATCTCGCCGACCGGGCTCGTCGGGGAGATCTGCGGCTGGGCTCCGTTCGGCAGCGGGGCAAGCTGCGACAGGCGGTTGAGGACGCGCTGGAGCGCCTCCTCGTAGGTGTACTCGTAGTTGAACTGCACCTTCACGTCGGAGAGACCGAACAGCGAGATCGTCCGCACCACCTGCGCGTTCGGGATGCCAGCGAGCTGCACCTCGATCGGGATCGTGATGTAGCGCTCGATCTCCTCCGCCGACTGGCCCGGATTCTGGGTGATCACGTCGACCAGCGGCGGCACCGGATCGGGATAGGCCTCGACATTGAGCTGGAGGAAGCTCGTGTAGCCGAGGGCGAGCATCATCACGAAGCCGAGGAAGACCAGCACGCGCTGGCGCAGGGCGAAGACGATCAGGCTGTTCATCGCCGCCCGCTCCTACGACGCCTTGTCGCCGGAGGCGGCGCGGTCGATGAACAAGGCGCCGCGGGTGACGATCTCCTCGCCGACCGCCAAGCCCTCGACGATCTGCGCGGTCTCGCCGTTGACGAGGCCGATCCGGACCGGGCGGGCGACGACCGCGCCGTCGGGCCGGGCGACCCAGAGATGGGCCTTGCCCCCCTCGTGGACGATCGCGTCGAGGGGCACGGCGGGCGAGGGCTCCGGCGGGCCGGTGAGGATCGTGAAGGTGGCGAACATCTCCGGCCGCAGAACCTGATCCGGGTTCTCGACCTCGCTGCGCACGGCGAGCCGGCGCGTGGCCGGATCGAGGCTCGCGGCCATGTAGTCGATACGCGCCTTGAACACCCGGTCGCCGAAGCCCGCCACCCGTGCCTCCACGGCCTGACCGAGACGGATCTTCGGCACCTCGCTCTCGCGGACGTTGGCGACGAGCCAGACCGTCGAGAGATCGCCGATGACGAAGGCGGGGTCGCTCGACGCGGAGAGATACTGGCCGACGCCGACCTTGCGCTGCACGATGGTGCCGGCGATCGGGGCGCGGATCTCGACGTCGGAGCTGAGGCGCCCGCTCTTCTCGAAGGCGGCGATCTCGGCGTCGGTCTTGCCGAGGAGGCGCAGGCGGCTCTTCACGGCGTCGAGCGCCGCCTCGGCGGTCTTCAGGTCGCTCTGCGCGGCGATCACGTCGTTCTGGGCCGCCTGATAATCCTTGAGCGCCACGGCGCGGGCGGCGAACAGCTCCTGCTGGCGGGCGGCGATGGTCTGGTCCAGCTTCAGCAGCGCCTGCTGCTTCTGCAGGGTGTTCAACGCCGCCTGATAGTCGTTCTGGGCCTGGACCATGTCGCTGGCCTCCAGCGTCAGCAGGAGGTCGCCCGCCTTCACCTCCTGGCCGGCGCGGACCTGCACCCGGGTCACGCGGCCGGAATAGGGGGAGGCGACCGGTACGTTGTCGTCCTCGTTGAGGGCGATGCGCCCCTCGGCCGAACTCTCGGGCCGGAACGACCGCGTGGCGACGGGCCGGATCGCCATGGTCGCGCGCTGTTCCGGCGTCGGGTGGAAGACCCGCGCATCGTCGGCGGATCGCTTGCCCGCGCCCGCCGCCGCCTCGTCCCGGCCGGAAAGGCCGAGGGCGCCGAGGGCTGTGTCGAGCGCCTGCCGCGCCTGGTGCGGGAAGACGATGACCGCGACGACGAGGGCGAGCACGGGGAGCAGCCAGGCGGCGACCGAGAGCATGGCGCCGCGGCGACCCGAGGCGCGGCGCCCGTCGATGTCTCCAGAGTGGTGCGCGTCCATCGCGGCCTCGACCCGACCGAGTTCTTCGAGCGCCGGCCGGGCGCGCCGCGCATCCTGTGCGCGGCTCACCCGCCGACGGTCCGGGTAGGCTCATAGCCGCGTTCTGGCGGCGGAAGCGTGACCGTGGGAAAAGTTTTTAACATGCGTTGCGTCGCGGCGGCGGGCGGAAGCCGCGGCCGCGCGACCGGTCCGGTCACATCGTCGTGAAGCGGGCGGACGTGCCCGCTCAGCGCGCGCCGAGATGCGGCCGGATGATCGTCAGCATCCGCTCGGCCGAGGTGCCGGGCGGGAAGAAGCCGAGATAGGCGCCCGATCGATCCAGCAGGTAGACGAAGGCCGAGTGCTCGATCGCGTCGGCGCCCTCGGCCCGCCGGTAGAACACCTTGTAGGCGTCGGCCGCCCGCCGGATCGCGGCTTCGCTGCCGGTCAGCCCGATCAGGCGGGGATGGAAGCTCGGCACGAATTCCGCGAGCAGGGCGGCCGTGTCCCGGGTCGGGTCGAGGGTGATGAAGACGGGCTGGATCGCCTCGCCCGCCTCGCCGAGCAGGGTGAGCGCGCGGGCGATCTCCATCAGGTCGGTGGGGCAGACATCGGGGCAACCGGTGTAGCCGAAGGTGAGGATCACAAGCTTGCCGCGGAAATCCGCCTCGGTGCGGGGGCGCCCGTCCTGATCGACCAGGGCGAACGGGCCGCCGACCGGCTCGCGGTTCCACATCAGCACGTCCATCAGCTCGGCGGCCGAGCGCGGCGATTCCTCGGCCTTGGCCGGGCCGAGCCCCCAGCAGGCTCCCATGCCGAGCCCCAAGAGGCCCAGCAGGAGTGCGGCCCGCACGCGTCTACGCACCGAAGGTCAGCCGGCTGCCGGTGGTCGGGACGATGACGTGGTCGGGCATCTGCGCCTGCGCTCCGAGAGCGAAGTTCAGGCCGCTGCAATGCATCGGGATCACGACGTCGGGCTCGAGCGCGCGGATCTCGCCGACGACCTGGGTCAGGTACTCCTTCGGCGCCGGCCCGAGATGGAAGCCGCCGACGATGGCGTGAACCTTCTCGACCCCCGAGACGGCCTGCGCCTGCCGCACCGAGTTAATGATGCCGACATGGCCGCAGGACGAGATCACCACGAGCCCCCTGCCCTTCACGTTGAAGCAGGTGGCGTGCTCGTGGACATGCTCGTCGGGGATGATCTTCCCCTGCAGCTCGGCCGGCGAATAGTGGGTGGCGTCGCAGCCGAGACCGTCCTTGATGCCGCGCTCGACGAAGGTGTTGGGCAGGACGCGCTCGATCGAGGAGCGCTTGATCTGGCCGGTGGTGAAGGCGTGGCCGGCGACCACGGTCGGCGCCTCGCACAGCACGGTCGCGACCCGCCGGGCGGCGAGTTCGCGCCGGTCGAGCTGGCCGAAATCGGTGAACTGGCCGGTCGCGCCGACCGGGCTCAGGCGATGGCAGAAATTGTCCTCGCCGCCGGCATAGAGCTTCAGGTCCGGCGAGAGCGTGTCGCGGTAGCGGTCGAGGAAGCCGGTCAGGCCGCCGTAATGGTCGTGGTGGCCGTGACTGACGATCAGCGCATCGATCTTGGTCGGATCGACCTTCAGGATCTCGATGTTGTTGAGCAGCGCCTCGGGGCTGTAGCCGAAATCGAGCAGGATCGTGCGGGCCTCTCCCGCGGCCTTCGATTCCGCGAAGAGCGACAGACCCCACTGATTGTGCAGCACCTTGCGGTAATCGGCGCCGCGACCGTTGCCGGGCGGCTGGTGGAACACGCCCTGGACGGTGGCGGGCTTCAGGAACTGGTCGTGCGCCGAGTCGATCAGGACGCGCAGGCTGAGCGTGTCGACGGTGGGGATCTCGGGGGGCGCGGCGCGCGCCACCTCGACGCAGGAGAAGCCGGCCGCGGAGCCGGCGGCCAAAGCGGCCGAGAGTTTCAGGAAACCGCGCCTGTCGATCGCGTCCGCCATGTCATCCGCCCGTGTCCGGTGGGTATATGCATGGTATAGCCGAGCTTTTCCGGAAATTTGTTCCGTGTTTTGCGCTCGATCGCAAAAGTTCTACCCGAGTTCATCGGGGCCGCGCAAGAAAAGTTGCCCTCCCCCTTTCCCTCCGGAGTGCTGCCGAAGGGCCGCACCGCCTCCGCGATGACGCCCAATCTCGGCATCGCCACGGCTCCGCCGCGCAAAGACAAAGGAAAGGCCTAAGCGATCGACCGGATCGCGCATGATCCGGTTTCCGGCTGGTTGGCTCGGTTCGGTCCCCACCACGGTCATCCCGCGGTCCGCTCCGCGGCCCCCGGTGACGGGAAGCGGCACAGAACGGATCGACCGGTGACCGTCCGACACCGCTGTTCGGTCGATCGAGGTCGGCGACCGTGACGGGGAATGAGACCGGCGCGGCGCCGGCTGTGCCGCGCCCGCCCGACCCTCAGCAGGCTTCGAGCACGCCGGGCGTCGCCACCGCTCGCTCCGGCGCGCTCTCGGCGGGCACCCCGAGGCGGAGGTGGAGCGCGCCCACCGTGCGGGTGAGCAGGCCGTCGAGATCCGACGCCAAATCGGCGAGGCCGGCCAGAGCGCCGTCGCGCGCCGCCCGCTCGATCGCACCGGCCCGATCCTTCACCTGCACCGCACCGATATTGGCGCTCATCGACTTGAGGCCGTGGGCGGCGCGGGACACGGCCGGGGCGTCGCCCCGCGCGAGGGCGGTGTCGAGGTCTCGGAGCGCCTGGGGCGCCTGGGCGAGGTAGAGCCGGAGGATCCGCTCCAGGAAGTCCCGGTCGCCGAGTTCTTCCAGGTTGGCGATCGTCGGCGCATCGAGCAGCGCCTCCTCCGACACCCGCGGCGCCTCGGATGAGACGACCGCCGCCGGCGCGTCGCCGGTCTCGGCCTCGAGATGCCGCGCCAGCAGCGCGCCGAGTTGCGCAAGGGTGAACGGCTTGGCGAGCATGCCGTCCATCCCCGCCGCCTGCCAGGACTCGGCGCCGTCGCCGACCACGTGGGCGGTGAGGGCCACGATCGGCACACGCTCCGCCCCGTCCCGCGCCTCCCGCGCGCGGATGGCGGCGGCGGCACTGAAGCCGTCCAGCACGGGCATGCTGCCATCCATCAGGACGAGATCGAAGCGGTCCGCGGCGGCGGCCTCCACCGCGGCCCGGCCGTCCTCGACACAGACGACGTCGCGGATGCCGAAGCGGCCGAGCGCTTCGGTCGCCACCTCGCGGTTGACGGCGCTGTCGTCGGCGAGCAGCACCCGCGCGCCGGCAAAGGAGGGCAGGATCGCGGTCGCGCCCTCGTCCGCGGCCGGCGCCGCGGCGGCCAGCGGCGCCCCCGCGGCCAGGGCGGCGAGCAGCGGGCGCCACTCGGCCTGGGCGAGGGGCCGGCGCAGCACGGCGTCCGCCAGGCCGGCGCGGAGAAGCCCCGGCCCCGCGGTGTCGCCGATCGGCACCAGGGCGATGACGCGGCACGCGCCCTCCGGGCGGCAAGCGCTCGCCAGAAGCTCGGATGCGTCGAGGATCCAGTGACCCGCCCCGGCCTGCGCGGGCTCGAAGCCCGCGGCCCGGAGATCGGCCGCGAGGGCAGCCCGGGTCGCCGCGCCGACCCCGCCGAAGCGGACGGCGGCGGGCACCGCGGGCCCGCGGCGGACCGACGGCGCGGCGGCCTCCGCCCCCTCGACCGGGAGGCGCGCCCAGAAGGTCGAGCCCTCGCCGACGCGGCTCTCGACGCCGACGCGGCCGCCCATGGCGACGATCAGGCGCTCGGCGATCGAGAGGCCGAGCCCGGTGCCGCCGAAGCGGCGGGCGATCGACTGGTCGGCCTGGGTGAAGGCGGTGAAGATCCCTGCCAGCCGGTCCTGCGGGATGCCGATGCCGGTGTCGGACACGGCGATGCGCAGGACCGGGCCGGACGCCTCCCGCTCCATCGCCATCCGCACCAGGACATGGCCGGCGGCGGTGAATTTGAGCGCGTTCGAGACGAAGTTGCCGAGCACCTGGCCGAGGCGCACCGGATCGCCGAGGAGGGCGCGCGGCACGGAGTCGTCGATCTGCGCCGCGAGGTCGAGCCCCGCCGATGCCGCGCGTTCGGCGAAAAGGGTCACGACGGTGTCGGCGACGTCGCGCGGGCTCAGCGGGATCCGCTCCACCTCCAGGCGGCCCGCCTCCACCTTCGCGAAATCGAGGATGTCGTTGATGATGGCGAGCAGGGATTGGCCGGAGCGGGCGATGACCTGGGCGTAGCGCCGCTGGCGCGGCGGCAGGTCGGCCGAGGCCAGGAGCTCCGCCATCACCAGCATGCCGTTCATCGGCGTGCGGATCTCGTGGCTCATGGTCGCCAGGAAGACCGACTTGGCCGCGTTGGCCTCGTCGGCGGATTGCTTGGCCTCGATCAGGTCGTGCGTCCGCAGCCGGATCTCCTCCTCCAGGCCCGCATTGTGGCGGGCGATGGCGCGGTCGCGCTCGTTCACCGCCCGCAGGAGGTCGTTGAAACTCTCGGCCAGGGCGCCGACCTCGCCGCTGCCGGCCTCCGCGCGCCGGGAATAGTCATGGCCGAGGCGCACACCGTCCATGGTCCGCGCGAGGGCGGCGAGCGGCCGGGTGACGCTGCGCTGCAGACCCATCGAGACGGCGAGCCCGAGGGCCAGGGCGAGCAGCCCGGCGAGCACCGCCGTGAGGCCGACCTCGGCGATGCGCTCGGCGAGGTCGCGGTTGTCCGAGACCAGGACGACGCGTCCGATGGGGCGGGCGTTCTCGAGGATCGGGACCGAGACGCGCAGCGTCCGCGTCGTCATGAGATCGAGCGGCGAGACGGGTCCCTGATCGAGGTCGATGTCGTCTGAGAGGCGCAGGCCGATGCCCTGCTCGGCGAGGATGTCGCCGTCGCCCCGCTCGACCGCGGCGTAGACCAGGGCCTGTCCGTGGGCGATTGCCCGCAGGGTGCTCAGCGCCGCCGCCTCGTCGCCCTGCGCCGTGGCCTGGGCGGCGCTCGCGGCCAGGATCTGCGCGGTCATCCGCAGAACCTCGCGCTTGGCGGCGGCGTAGCGCTCAACCTCGCGCCAGGTCGACAGGCCGGTCAGAAGGAGAAGGGCGATCGCGACGGCGCTGGCCACGGCCAGGGCGAGCCGTCCGGACAGCGAGCGGATCGGGTTCGGGAACGGGGTGCGCACGGGACGTGCCTCGCGGGAAAGGCTCGCGGGAAGGGTCAAGCGCCGGAGCGGATCGGTGCTCCGGCACGGGTCGCGACGATCACTGGCTGATGACGAGCCGCCCGGAGATCGGGCCGACCCCCTTGGGGATCGGAACGCTGGTGCGGTTGTAGTCGGCGTTCAGGTAGAGGTTCGGGCCCTCGTAGAGGTTGATCTGCTGGGCCACGACGACGGTGTAGGCGGAGAGGTCCGCCACGGGCCGCTGCGCGTCGATCACGAGGCGGCCGGCCGGCAGATAGATCGTCCCGAGCATGGTGCGGGTGTTGTCGCTGATGATGCGGTAGATCCGCATCGGCTTGCTGGCGCCGAGCGCCGGGGGCGTCGGGCTGATGATGTCGCCGAGGAGCGTGTCAACGGCCAGGACCGGATCGATCGGCAGGGTGACGGAGGGTTCCTCGGCCATCAGGAGGCCCGCCATCACGCCCGTGGTCGGGGCCGAGAGATCGACGGTCGTCTTCTTGTCGAAGAGAAGGCCGCTGTTGTTGCCGGTGAAGTAGAAGGCGACATCCTTGCCCGTCATCGTCGCCTTCTTGTCGACGACGAGGGGGCCGTCCTTCATGACGTAGATGCCCGGCCGCAGCGTGACGACCGCATCCTTGGTGATGTGCAGGCCGCCGCAATAGGTACCGGGTTCGAGGGTCGTCGTCTCCGCGACGACGTTGCTCCCCTTGCTCTTGCCCGTCAGGGCATCGGTCAGGGCGAGGATCGAGGGCAGGAGCTGACAGGTGCCGACCGGCGGGGCCGGCCGGTTGCGGAGCGGATCCTGGATCACCGGACAGCTCGTCTGGGGATTGGGTGTGAAGTTCGCCCGGTCGTCCCTGAAGCCGCCCGCGGAGCAGATCGTCTGCGCCCGGGCGAGCGAGCCGTCGCGGCCGACCATCCCGGAGCTGCTGGAGGAGTTCGAGTAGAGGGCGCAATCGTAGGCCGTGACCTGAGCGTTGCGCTCCAGGTTGAACGCGCCGGGCGCGGCGGGGTCGAGGGCCAGCATGCACAGGCGCATCCGGCCGACGACGCTCGCCCGGGCTCGCACCGAGACCGGCATCGACGCCATGCCGACGAAAGCCCCGAAGGTGAGCTTGACGACCTGTTCGGCGCGCGCCTCGACGCTCGTCTTGTCGGAGGCGACGGTGACCTGGATCGAGACCGGCGCGTCGGCGCCGGTCTTCGCCTCGGCCTGGATCGTCTGGGTCGTCAGGCCGACGATGGATTCGGTGCTCGAGACCACGAGCTTGAGGGCGTTGCCGCCGGCCAGCACGCCGGCATCGACCGCGCTCTGCAGTTGCGTGCGCGCGGAGACGACCTTGGCGTAGTCGATGGCGCCCCCGACCAGGCCGATCAGGGTGGAGGCCGCCAGCCCGAAGATCACCGCGACCGCGCCGTCGTTCTCCCGGCACAGGCTCGAGAGGGGCCGTCTCCACCGGCTCGTGCGTTTCGCCTCCCTCTTCGCGTCACCCGTCACCATCGTGACTGTTGCCCCGTCTCATGTCGCATCGCATCTCAGACGTAATTCCTCCGAGTTAATAGGATATACTTGGCATCCTAAGCGCGGCGTCCGTACGGTTTACGCACGATTTACAATGACGAGGCTCGGGGGAAGACTTGTCCGACGCGGATATCGCCGGCCGTCCGAGGGAAATCGAAACATGAGGCCCGGATCACGCCGGACAGGGCTGCCCGCCCGGCAGGACGACCTCGACCTGCCCGTTCTTCGCGACGCCGTCGCGCACCGGCCACACGGTCTTGGCGGTGAAGGTCACATCGTTGAGGAATGGGAAGAAGGAGAACAGCGGCCGGTAATGCAGCCGCGTCTCGGCCATGACGAAGCGGTCGCCTTTCGACGCCGTCCCCGCCGGCGGGGGGCCGATGTCGGAACCGACGGCGCGGGCCGTGTCGCCCTGCTGGACGCTGGAGCAGACCCGGGCCACGAAGCTGTTTCCGACCTGATAGACCCCTCCGGCCGTCAGCACGACGCCGATGCCGGCCAAGCTGTAGGGCGAGGCCACGACCTGGGCGGCCGAATAGACGTCGTTGATGTCGCTGTAGTCGCTCTTGGACGCGAGGTCGGCCATCGTGATCGTGGCTTGCGCCAGACGGTTGTTGGTGGCGATGGCCCGCGGAAGTTCGATCGTGGCCACGAAGAGGAGCACGAGGACCGGCGCGATGAAGGCGAATTCGACGGCGCTCGCCCCGCCCTGTGCCCGGCCGGCGCGGACCAGGGCCCGCGAGAGCGGCTGCCCTTTCACGACGGCGCGCCATCGCGCCCTGAGCGGCCGGCGCAGCCTCATGCACACGACTTTTCCGCGTAACCCTCCGCGCGGAAGACGGCCGTCGACGTGAGGAGCTGCTTGCCGCCGGGCATCCGCTGGCCGGTATAGTCGAGGAACCGGAACGGCCGCAGCATCGGCACGGCGGCGCGCAGAACGTGGACGCTTCCCCCCGAGGGACAGGCGAACTGGTTGCCGAAGCCGGCGGCCCAATCGCCGCGGCCGGCATCGTAGGCCGGTGCGATCTGCTTGACGGCGAAGGTGGGGCTGCGCACGAGGTCGAACCGCATCTCGTCGCATTGATAGAAGCGCAGGCCCGTGCCGCAGAGGAGGCCGCGCAGCTGCTGTCCGACGTCGGCGCCCTCCTGGAAATCGCCCGTCCGGATGATCCGGGCCGCGCGTTGGACCGCGACGTCGAGCTGGTGCTGGGCGAAGGCGAGGATCGACGCCTCCATGATCACCAGCACCAAGACGAAGAGCGGCAGGATGACGAGGGAGAGTTCGACCGCGGCAACGCCGTCGACGTTCCGAACGAACCGAGACCTCAGAGCATCTGATGTTGCAAGGCGCCGACGATGCGGGAGGGGCTCGGAGGGGTTCAAGGACTTGGTCTTCGTCGATGCCGCTTCCCCGGAGCCTCAGCACCGCTGGAATCTTCAAGATGAGACGTGCTCGTCCGGCCACGGTACGACGATGCGCCTTTATGCACCGTGAATCCGGCCGGGAAGAATGTTGAATTTGACCGTCCCACGGGTCCGTTCCGACACTTGCAGAGCAGGCGATCAGCCAAAGGATTGTGATCGCATAGGTCTCGATCGACTGGTTTGGCTTGCGGAGCGAATATTTTTGGAGCAGACTATATTTATTGCGACTGAATCGTTTCCATTTCAAAAATCAGTCTCGACGGGACCGTAGATATGGTCGATATCAGGCCGGTCATCGGCAGCATGTTAATCAACAAATCGCCGACGTAATTCTTCGGCATTCCTTGCCGGTCGATCAAGCCGCCCGCGTCGCGTCTACGGTGGCACGGCCGAGATCGAGGAAGCTCTGGACGGCCGTCCAGCGGCTCAGGAAGGCCTCGACGATGGCCGAATCGAAGTGAGAGCCGGCGTTCTCCTGGAGATAGGCGCGGGCCCGCTCCGGCGACCAGGCTTGCTTGTAGGGACGCTCGGTCGTCAGTGCGTCGAAGACGTCGGCCACCGCGACGATGCGGCCGGAGAGCGGGATGGCCTCGCCCTTCAGGCCGTGCGGGTAGCCTTTCCCGTCCCAGCGCTCGTGGTGGCTTCCCGCGATCTCGGCGGCGAGCCGCATCACGGGCGACTCGCTGCCGCCCAGGATGCGCTGCCCGCGGTCGGCGTGCCGCTCCATCTCCCGGCGCTCCTCGGGCGTGAGAGCGCCCGGCTTGAGCAGGATGGCGTCCGGCACGGCGATCTTGCCGACATCGTGCATGGTCGCGGCCAGGGACATCTGCCGGGAGGCGGACGCGGACAGTCCCATCGCCTCGGTGATCAGCCCGACATAGGCGGAAACCCGCGCGATGTGGTCGCCGGTGTCGGAATCCCGGTGCTCGGCGGCGCGCATGAGGGTCGAGACGATCTCGCGCTCGCGCTCCTCGACCATCGCCACCGCCGCCGCGACCTCGCGGGCGAGCTGGGCGGCATGGTCGCGCTGCGCCCGGTGCGACTCGGAGAGGGCGAGCAGGTTCGTCACGCGGGCGCGGATCTCCACCGCGTCGGCGGGCTTGGTGAGGAAGTCAGTGGCACCCGCCTCCAGCGCCTCGCGGCGCAGGCTGCGCTGATCGTGGCTCGTGACCATGACCGTGGGCACGGTCGCGAGACCGGGAACGCGCCGCACCGCGCGGATGAACTCGATGCCGTTCATTCCGGGCATCTCGTAGTCGGTGATGACGATGCCGATCTCGGCGGCACGCGCCTGCGCGAAGGCGAGCGCCTCCGTCGGCACGGTGAAGGCGTGCGGCACGCATCCCGCGAGCGGCCGCAGGGAGGCGACCATCACCAGGTTGTTCATCTCGGCGTCGTCGAGGACGAGAGCGAGCATCGATCCGTGTCCCAGGCCTGCCGGACCCCCTGCCCAGCCGGGTGCTCTGACGGCGATCCTGCGCTGGACGGACCCAGTAGCGCCCGCGTCCCTTGCCGAAAGATGAAGGCGGCTCCGTGCATCGCCGGCAAAGTCACGACATCGCGTGGAAAAGTTCGCAAAAGATGGTGCGGCTCTAGCGGGACAGGAACAGCGGCACGGGGCAGCTTCGCAGCAGCGAGCGCGTCACGCCGCCGAAGAAGAACTGGCGCGCGCGGGAATGGCGGTAGGCGCCCATCACGACCATGTCGGCCCGGAACAGGCCGGTCTGGGACCGCAGGGTGTCCCCGACGGAGCCGGAGACGGGCAGATCGTTGACGACGACGTTCACCCCGTGCCGGGCGAGGTGGGGCGCGAATTCGGCCCCGGGCACCGCGTCGCGGATCTCCGCCGCATCGCCGACGGAGACGATCTCCACCGCCTCGGCCGCGCGCAGGAACGGCAGCGCGTCGTTGGCGGCCCGCGCCGCCTGGGCGCTGCCGTCCCAGGCGACGATGATCCGGCGGCCGGCGAAGGCCGCCTGCCCCGGCGGCACCGCGATGACCGGGCGCCCGCTCTCGAACAGAGTCGACTCGATCGCCTCGCGGTCGAGGTCGCAGGTCCAGATCTCGGCATCCAGGACGGTCAGGTCGTGCAGGCGCGCCTGTTGCGCCAGCCGGCGGATGACGGCGGGATAGGGCAGGCTCGGCGTTTCCGTCGTGCACACGACGCCCGCCAGACGCGCATCGACCGCGGCGCGCTCCGCGACGGCGCGGGCCAGGGCGTCGAGGCGGCGGTCGATCTCCGCGACGCTGCCGTCGTCGAAGCGGCTGATCCAGCGGTCGTCGCCCGCGAGGCGCCAGGAGGCCGACTGAAGGGTCAGGTGGGCGCCCGCGGCCTTCGCCAGCGTCAGGCCGTAGCCGACGGCCGACGACGCCGTCCCGCCCTCGTTCTCCACGGCGACGCCGACGAGGACGTCGCGGAGGCCGACGGGCGCGGAGGGAACAGGCTGGGACATGGCGGGGCTCCGGTCTGGTCCGCCCTATCGTTGGTGCGGCCGGGACGGCTCGGCCTTGATCCAGCGCAAACGGAGACCCGTCACGCCGGACGCGATGCGGAACGATACGCCGGTCCGCCCCGCCGTCGCCGCCGATGCCGTTTCATCGAGCAACGGTTGTAAGGGGGATCTACCATGCCGGATGATCGATCGGTTTGCCCCTCACGTTGCCTTTCTATACAAGCAAAAATTGCGTAATCTTCGTCCGAAAATCTTTGACGTTTTTGGATGATGAAGGAAGGTTCAAGATTTCGTTTATCAAATGACATGATTGGCGCTGGCGTCGTGTGGCAATGATCTTTGCCTTCCACGCAGCGACTTCTGGGGTGGAAACGATGACGCTCCCCATTGCCGCGCTCGATGCAGCGCAGGGTGGAGACGCGGGACTGACCGTCGAGGATCTCCGGCAAACCCTCCACGAGGTCGGCGTCTGCATCTGGTCGCTGGACATCCCCACGGGCCGCGTCAGCGCCTCGCAAAGCTGTGCCTGCCTCTTCGGCATTCCCTCCGAGCAACTGACCAGCTTCGCCGCCACGCAGGTCGTGGTGCATCCGGAGGATCGCCAGGCCCGCGCCGAGGCCATCGAGGCCGTGCTGCGGAACGGCGGCAGCTACGAGGTCGAGTACCGCGTCGTGCCGCCGAACGGGGGGGGCGGCTGGCTGCGCTCGCGCGGGCAGGTGCATCTCGACGCCGAGGGCCGGCCCCGCCGGCACCGGGGCGTCGTCTTCAGCATCGATGAGCAGAAGCAGGTGGAGGCGGAACTGCGCGCCCGCGAGGCCCATCTCCGCTCGATCCTCGACACCGTGCCCGAGGCGATGGTGGTCATCGACGAGGCGGGGCTGATCCACTCGTTCAACCCGGCGGCCGAACGCCTCTTCGGCTACGCCGCCGCCGAGGCGATCGGGCAGGATGTCGGCCTCCTGATGCCGGAGCCGATGCGGGATCGGCACGACGCCGATCTCGGGCGCTATCGGGAGACGCGGGAGCGCCGCATCATCGGCACCACGCGGACCGTGACGGGCCGGCGGCGCGACGGCTCGACCTTTCCGATGGAGCTCGCCATCGGAGAGATGAGTTCGGGCGAGCGGGTGTTCTTCACCGGCTTCATCAACGATCTCACCGAGCAGCGGCGGACCGAGGCGCGGCTTCAGGAACTCCAGTCCGAACTCGGCCACGTCTCGCGCCTGAGCGCCATGGGCGAGATGGCGACGACGCTCGCCCACGAACTGAACCAGCCGCTCGGCGCCATCAGCAATTATACCAACGGTTGCCGCCGCCTCCTGGCTCAGCCCGATTCCGAGGCCATCGTCAGGGCGCAGGAGGTTCTCGACAAGGCGGCCGAGCAGGCGCTGCGGGCCAGGCAGATCATCTCCCGCCTGCGCGAGTTCGTCGCCCGGGGCGAGACGGAGAAGCGGGTCGAGCCGGTCGCGACGATGATCGAGGAGGCCGGCGCCCTGACCCTGTCCGGCGCCGACGAACAGGGGATCACGGCGCAGGTGGTGCTGGACCCGCGGGTCGGATCGGTGCTCGCCGACCGGGTGCAGGTGCAGCAGGTTCTGGTCAACCTGCTGCGCAACGCCCGCGAGGCGATGCAGCGGAGCGGCCGGCGCGAGCTGACGGTCGAGACGCGGCGGGTCTCGCCGGAATGGGCCGAGATCGCGGTGTCGGATACCGGCGCCGGCATCGCCGAGGAAGTGGCGGACCGGCTGTTCCAGCCCTTCGTCACCACCAAGGCCGGCGGGATGGGCGTCGGGCTCTCGATCTGCCGCACCATCGTCGAGGCGCATGGCGGGCGCCTCTGGGCCGAGCGCAACGCCGTCGGCGGGGCGACCTTCCGCCTGACGCTCCCCGTCGCGCTAGACGGAGAGATGTGATCGATGCCCGCGCATCCGCCTCCCCTCGTGCACGTGGTCGACGACGACCCCGCCATGCGGGACTCGGTCGCGTTCCTCCTCGACACGGCCGGCTTCGACGTGCGCCTCTACGAGGCTGGAGCGATCCTGCTCAAGCGGCTCGCGCCGCCGGTCAGCGGCTGCATCCTGACCGACATCCGCATGCCCGGCCTCGACGGGTTGGAACTGTTCCGCCGCCTCCGGGCGGCCGGCCACACGCTTCCGGTGGTGATGATGACGGGGCACGGCGACGTACCCCTCGCGGTGGAGGCGATGAAGCTCGGCGCCTGCGACTTCATCGAGAAGCCGTTCGACGGCGAGGCGCTGCTGCAGGCGCTGCACGCCGCCCTGGAGCGGGGCGGTCACAACGGGACGGTCGATCCGACCCTGCAGGAATTCGTCCGGCGGCTGCTGACGCTGAGCGAGCGCGAGCGTCAGGTGCTCGACCATCTGGTGGCCGGGGGCACCAGCAAGGAGATCGGGCGCCTGCTCGACATCTCTCCGCGCACCGTCGAGATCTACCGGGCCAAGGTCATGGCCAAGACGCGGGCGGGAAACCTGCAGGAGCTGGTGCGCTGGGCCGTGCGGGCCGGTTTCGCGTGAGGTCGCGACTCTCCCGATCGAGAAGCCCCTCGCGGCCGGGGCGGTGCCGGGACTGTTCGCCGGCGGCCGGGACCGGTCGTGCGCGGACGAGGAACAGCCCGCCGCGGGACTTGGCGGGCGCGGCGGCTTGCGCGGATCGGCCCAGGGCGCAACGTGGGGGGACACGGCGTGCGCCTTCCCTGCTCCGGCTCGTCGCCAAAGCTGACAGGCGGCGCACCGCACGGCGTTGATCTCGCGCAATCGCACGCGCGCACGACCCGAGCGGAGGCCGCGATGCGCGCCCGACTTCTTCGGGCGGAGCGAGGCCGCGGCATCGTCCGCACCGCCGCGGGCACTCTGCATCTCTACGTAGTTTTCCTTAAGCAAGGCGACTTAAGAGAGTGTCCTGAATATCGTCGGCGCGTCGGCGCGGCCACTCTCGCCCCATCGAGACGGATGAGGAGCGAACCGATGGGCACCAAATCGACGCCGAGATCCGCCCTTGCCGCCGCGCGGTCGCGCGCGCTGTTGCGGAGCCTCCCTGGAAGCGGCCATCGAACCGGCCTCTTCGCCAACTGCCCCGATCTGATCGGCACACCCTTCTCCTACGCCCGCGAGGAAGAGATCTACGGCGAGGGCGAGGAGGCCGAGTTCGTCTACCGCGTCGTCGAGGGGGCGGTGCGCACCCACAAGGTGCTGAGCGACGGCCGCCGCCAGATCACCGGCTTCCACCTGGCCGACAGCCTGTTCGGCTTCGAGCAGGGCGACGTCCACTGGCACACGGCCGAGGCGCTCTCGGACACCAGGGTGCTAATCTTCCAGCGGCGGCCGATCGAGCGCGCCGCGACCCGCAGCGCCGAGGTCGCCTGCCAGCTCTGGAGCATGGCCACCGCCAACCTGCGCGACGCCCAGGATCTCACGCTCCTGCTCGGCCGCCGCTCGGCCCAGGAGCGCCTCGCGGCGTTCCTCATCGAGGTCGACGGGCGCTTCGGCGGCACCGGGACCTTCGCTCTGCCGATGACCCGGCGCGACATCGCCGACTATCTCGGCCTCACCATCGAGACCGTCTCCCGCACCTTCTCCCAGCTCGAGGAGGACGGGGCGCTGCGGCGCGCGAACGGCCGGCAGGTCACGCTCCACCGTGCCCGCCTGCGCCACGTGGTCGAGGATTGATACGCCATCCGTTTGATCGCTTCGGTGCCTTCTCCGTCATCGCGAGGCGAAGCCGTGGCGATCCAGAGCGCGCCCTTTCCGGAGAAGTCGCGCCCTGGATTACTTCGGCTTCGCCTCGTGATGACGGCGTTGAGCCAAACCCGAGGTGATCAACCGGAGACGGTATGACCCGTACGGCCTCGTTCGCCGGAATCCTCGGATCAGGATCAATGGGACAGGAACAGCGGCACCGGCGCGCGTGTCAGGAGCGCGTGCGTCACGCCGCCGAGGAACCATTCCTTCAGGCGCGAATGCCGGTAGGCACCCATCACCAGCATCTCGGCGCCGAACAGGCCGGCCTGCCGCCTCAGCGTCTCGGCGGCGTCGCCCGCGACCGGCACGTTGGTCACGGAGACGCTCACGCCGTGGCGGGCGAGGTGCGGCGCGAACTCGGCGCCCGCGACCGAGGTCGAGAGGTCCTTCTCGCCGACCACGGACACGATCTCCACCGCCTCGGCCGCGCGCAGGAACGGCAGCGCGTCGTTGGCGGCCCGCGCCGCCTGGGCGCTGCCGTCCCAGGCGACGACGATCCGCCGGGCCGAGAACGCGTCGCAGCCCGGGGGCACCACGAGGAGCGGCCGCCCGCTCCCGAACAGGACCCCATCGATCAGGTCGCGGTCGAGATCGAGCTCCCGCGCCTCGGCGTCCAGGATGGTCAGGTCGCTGAGCCGGGCGCGGGCGGTGAGCCGTCCGACGAGGTTCGGATAGGCCAGCGCGGGCACCTCGATCGAGCAGGTCACGCCCTCCAGGGTGGCCTCCGTCGCGGCGCGCTCGGCGATCGCCCGCGCGCGGGCGCTGAGGCGGCGGTTCTCCTGCGCGATCAGGTCGTTGACGAAGCCCCACCCCGACCCGCCGACGAGGGTCAGGCGGCGGGCGGCCGATTGGATCGTCAGGTGGGCGCCGGTCGTCCCGGCGAGCGACAGGGCGACGCCGAGCGCGCTCGCCGCCTCGTCGCCGCGGCCCTCTTCGGTGAGCCCGACGAGGATGTCGCGCAGGCCCGCGGGGGCGGACGGTGGGTTCGGCATGGTCGTCCTCCGGAGGCGAAAGCGGCCCGGAGAGTGCCGCACCGGTTCCGGTCCGCCTTGATCCAGCGCAAGTCCGGGCTCCGCGTCCGCCGCACCGGGCAGGGCTCCTCGACGCGCCGGAGCGTCGGTCGCCCTCGGGGCGATGGTGCCGTCGTCCAGCGGCGGCAGCCTTGAGGTGGATCAAGGCAGCGCCTGCCGAGCGCGCCAGGATGCTCCCGTCAGCCGGGGATGGCGCATCCCAGGACGACTCATTCAAGGACGGGAGCGAGCGATGCGTGTGGTGCTTCAATCCATCGACATCGAAACGGTGCGGTACGTACGGGTTCCGGCCGGGTCGGCGCCGCGCGACGCGGCGGGGCTCAGGGCCGGCGCGGGGGACGCGGCGAGCCGCGTCGACGACATCGCCCGTTACCGGACCATCGCCAGCCCCCAGGCGCTCGCCCTGGCCGCCGCGGCCTCGGTGGTGACGACGGCGCTGTTCTGGCTGGCGTTCTGACCAGTCGAAGCTTCGAAGCGAGGAGGCGGGAGATGGACGACATCAGCGTGCGACAGCACGTGCTCGACGAACTCGAACTCGCGCCGATGATCGATGCGGCGCAGATCGGGGTCGCCGTCGAGGACGGCGTCGTGACCCTCAGCGGGCATGTGCGGAACTACGCCGAGAAGGGAATCGTCGAGCGGGTCGCCCTGCGGGTGCGCGGCGTCCGCGCCGTGGTCGAACAGATCGACGTCCGCTATCCCGACAATCCGCGGATCGGCGACGAGGCGCTGGCCGACCGCTGCGCCCGGGTGCTGGAATGGGACGTGCAGATCCCCGACCGGTCCGTCTCGCTCAAGGTCGAGCGCGGCTGCGTCACGCTCCAGGGCAGCGTGCCGCACTACTTTCAGAAGGCGGCGGTGGACAAGGCTCTGCGCCGCCTCGCCGGCGTCACCGACATCGTCAACCTCATCGCCGTGACGCCGCCGGCCCAGGCCACCGAGGTCGAGGCCCGCATCCGCGCCGCCCTGAAGCGGAGCGCGAAGGCACCCGACACGATCCGCGTGCAGGTCGAGGGCGGCAAGGTGATCCTCGACGGCTTCGTCGATGTCTGGCGCGAGCGCGAACTGGCCGAGCGGGCGGCGTGGTCGGTCCCCGGCGTGTCCGCCGTCGAGGATCGCCTGACGCTCGCCTGAGGGAGCTGCCTTGCGCGAGAGCCGGCGTCGAGGCCGGTTCGGAGGGCCTCACGCAACGCCCGATCGCCGACCGTCGCCTCCTCGGGCACGACGGCGCCGCGGGCGTAGCGTGCGAGACACTCAGTGGCTCATCAGGCAGCAGACCGGCGCGCCGGCCAGCAGGTCGCGGGTGACGCCGCCGAAGACCCACTCGCGCAGGCGCCCGTGGCCGTAGGCGCCGAGGACGATCAGGTCGGCGGCCTGCTCGGAGGCCGCCTCGACCAGCGCCCGGGAGGTCGGGCCGCCGCCGCTCTCCCAGCGGGTCGCCGTGGCGTCGATGTCGTGGGCCTGGAGGAACCCGACGACGTCCCCCGCCTCGTCCGTGCCCTGCCCTTCATCGATGGACACGACGACGACCCGCGAGGCCCGCGACAGGAAGGGGAGCGCGTCCCTGACCGCGCGGCGGGCTTCGCGGGTGTTCTTCCATCCGATCACGACCCGCCGGGCATCGAGATGGTCGATGCCGGGCGGCACCACCAGGATGGGCCGTCCGAGATGCATGACGAGGTCGCCGGGATCGACCGAGAACAGCACGGGACCGGATTGGCCCTTTCGTCCGACGACGACGAGGTCGGCCGCCGCGGCCTGTCCGATCAGGAACGGCAGCGGAAAGTCGAGATTGGAGCGCCACTCGACGCGGCTGCGCCCGCCCGCCGCCGCCGCGAAGGCGGCGTGGGCGCGCTTGAGATCGTTCAGGATGAGCTCGTCGTTGGCGGCCAGGGCGAAGGCACTAGCCGGGATCGGGCCGACCGGCGGGACGGCGTAGGACGCCTCCTCCGCCGCGACGCCGATCAGCCGGGCGCGGAAGTCGTCGGCGAGGTGGCCGGCGAGGTGCACGCGCTCGCGCGCCTCCGCTCCGAGATCGACGGCCACCATGATGCTGGCATAGGTCATGGGACACTTCCTGCCGCGCGCGCTTGACGGTCGGTGCCCGCCGCGCGGCCGGCGCGGCGGCCCGATGTCGGCGGAGAGGATGCCGGAAGCGGCGATGACGGGGGTCGGGCCGTCCTCAGGGCGCCTTGATGTCGATGCGCTTGGCTTCGGGCGGCGCCAGGGCGGTCTTCGGCAGCGTCACCGTCAGGACGCCCTTGTCCATGCTGGCCTGGACATCCTCGGCCCTGATGCCGGCGGGCAGTTCCAGGCTGCGCACGAAGGCGCCGTAACTGCGCTCCGTGACCTTGCGGGCGCCCTCGCTCTGCTCCTTCTCCTGCCGCTTCTCGCCGCGGATGACGAGGGTGTCGTCGGCGAGTTCGACCTTGACGTCGTCACGGGCGAGCCCGGGCAATTCGGCGGTGATCTCGACCGTCCCGTCCTTCTCGACGACATCCATGCGCGGCACCGCGCCGCCCTGGACGAGCGGGAGGCCGAGCGGGAGGCCGAGACGGAACTCGCCGAGCATCTGCTCCACGAGATGCTGCGCGGGCAGCGGCACGGCGCCCCCCTCGGCCGAGGGGGAGCGGTGGCCGAGCGTGAGGAGCGATTTGAGATTCATGGATCATCTCCCGTCAGGCGGCTGCGTCCGGCCGCTTGGGAGAGTCTGCTGCCCCGGCGCCGTCTCGGCGTTGAGGTGGATCAAGCGCGGACGAGGATGCCGTCCGGCTGAGCCCGAGCCCGGCGTTACCGAGGCCGGCCGTCGCGGATCAGGCCGCCAGCTCCTTGAGCCAGGACTGGAGGACCGGCTGCGTGTCGGCGGTCCGGCCCCAGACGCCGGCGCCGACCTCGGTCTCCCGCGGCAGGAAGCCGAACCGGCGCTTGAAGGCGCGGCTGAAGGTCTTCTCGTCGGAGAAGCCCGTGGTGTAGGCGACCGTCGAGACGCGGGGCCGCCCCGTCGCGGTCGGCTGCGTGAGCATCTTCATCGCCCGCAGCAGGCGCCGCTCGCGGATGAAGCGCTGGACGCCGCCCTCCGAGATGAACTGCCGGTAGAGGGTCGCGCGGGAGAGTCCGAACTGCGCCGCGAGCATCTCGGCATCGAGATGCGGCGAGCCGAGCTCCCGCTCGATGTACTGCCGGATCGCGATGCTCAACTGCACTTCGTTCGCCGGCCGCGCCGCCGCCCGCCCGCGCAGGCAGGCGCTGCCGAGCATCGCGACGGCTTGGCTGATATGCGGAAGCTGGTGGACGTCGAGCATGTCGGCGCAGTCCACGAGCTCGCGCACGCAGGTGAAGAACAGCCGGCTGACGCGATCCGTCGCGTAGTCGAAGGCGTGGCCGTGCAGCGAGGCGACGTTCGGCACCGTCTCGGCGACCAGTGCGCGGGGCAGGAGCAGATTGGTCGCGTGGACCGGTTCGGCGACGACGGTCGCCGGCTGGGCCAGGTCGAACAGGATGCAGGTGTTCGGTCCCACATCCGCCTCGCCCCAGGCCACTTCGACCCGGCTGGTTCCGGAGTGGTAGAACTGAAGCAGCAGGTGGTCGAGACCCTGTTGCGCGACCATCCGGGGGGTCCGTTCGAGGATCTGGGCCGGCGCCCGAACCTCGCCGACGAGCAACTCACCGAGATGATAGTTGTCCATGGCGATCGGGCCGGACAGCAGGCGCCCGCTCGGCAGCGTCGCCTGAAAGACCGGTGACATCGCCGCGATCCAATCATCGCGTAACGCGGCAGGATCCGCCGGTGCCTCGAAGCGGTCTCGAAGAATCCTCGACATGGCAGGCAAGTCTCTGAGAGGGGATGTCGGGGCTCGTTTCGAGCCTGCAGCCGAAGATCGGCCGCAGATCCGCACCGGTCTTAGCGTCGATGCACATATCGACGGGATTTCATCTTATGAGAACCGAATATGATCTGATGTTGCGATCTATAGAATCTCGTTATTGACTGTATTGCGCCTATATCAGTTATGTCCGGCGCTTTCAATCGGTCTTTTAGGACTACTCTCTGCCTCAAATCTGGACAATCGGACGGCGGCGGCAAATTTTGCGACGATTTTTGCTGTCCCGGCTGGTGGCCCCAAGGGTGCGGATCGTGCGTTCGGATCGTGCGCGTCGAAAGACGCGCCGGGCGACCTCACGGCAACGCTTATGGATGTGCCGGATCGGCGCGCGGCCGGCAATTACCGCATGACGAGACCGGCCGCGGATTTGAGACGAAATGCGAGTTTTTTGATATACTATGGGACATGAAGCAAATATGAGATAAAATGCGACTATCCTGAGACTTTGTGCGAGGTAATTCCTGGTAGCTCCCGCAAATACTTAGATCGTCATCAATTGCGCCGGGCGCTTGATCCCCTCACCGCCGACACGTCGGCTCCACGAGGATCGAGTCGTCCCATGTCTTCCAGCATCACGCTCTCGGCCGCGACGCGGCAGAACCTGCTCTCGCTCCAGGATACCGCGAGCCTGCTCGCGACGACGCAGAGCCGGCTCTCGACGGGCAAAAAGGTCAACTCGGCGCTCGACAACCCGATCGACTTCTTCACCGCCAACAATCTGAGCGGACGCTCGACCGAGCTGTCGTCGCTGCTCGACGGCATCTCGAACGGCGTCCAGACGATCCAGGCGGCCAATACCGGCCTGTCCAAGCTCCAGAATCTCACCAGCCAGCTCAAGTCGACGGCGCAGCAGGCGCTCGCCGCAACCAACGCCTTCACCTCGAAGGCTTCGACGGTCTCGACCGCTCTCAACGGGGCGACGGCCGCCAACCTGCTCTCCACCGGCCCGACCGTGGCGCGGGGCGACACGGCGATCGGCACCCTCACCGGCGCGCTTCCGCCCGCGGCCGCGGTGCCGGCGACGATGGCGGGCAGCGTCGATTACAAGCCGACCGCCAGCCCGGCGACCCTGCGCGGCACGACCTTCACCGCGACGACGCCGACGCTCGCCAAGGCGACGGGCGCCTCGACCTTCTCGGCCCCGGCCAACGCCGTCGCCGGCACCGTGCAGGGCACGGCCTTCACGACGCTCACCACGGCCGCGACGATCGAGGTGACCTACGCGACCAGCCCGACGAGCACGACCACCACGAGCGTCAGCCTGGCGCTCGGCGACACCGTCGACGCCGCCGTGACCAAGCTCAACGCCCAGCTCGGCAGCCTCGGGATCACCGCCAAGAACGACGGCGGCAAGCTGTCCTTCACCGGCAAGTCCGACGGCTCGGCCTTCTCGGTCAAGACCACGGCGCAGAACGCCTCGGAGACGGGTCTGACCACGGGCACGAGCAGCCAGTCGAACGGCAACATCGCGGCGGCCAGCCAGACGCTGACGATCAACGGCCAGGCGATCACCGTCACGGGCGGGAACGCCGGGGCGAGCGCGGCCGACGTGACGAAGGCCGCTGTCGACGCGATCAACGCCAGGACCACCGCGACGGGCGTCACCGCCAGCCTCGACACCGTGGGCGGCAGCCAGCGGCTCGTGCTGACGGGCAAGGCCGACGGCTCGAACTTCACGGTCACGGGTCAGTCCGGCAACACGCTCGGCCTGGCGTCGGTCCCGACGACGACGGCCAACGGCGCCGCGGCGGCGAGCCAGACGCTGACGATCAGCGGCACGCAGGTCACCATCGCGGGCGGCGGCTCGATCGACGACGCCGTCACGGCGATCAACCTCCAGACCGGAACCACCGGCGTGACGGCCGCCAAGGATCCCGCCGACGCCACCCGCCTGCTGCTGACCGGCAAGGCCGACGGCACGGCTTTCACCGTCGCCTCCTCCAACCCGGCCTCGAGCGGCTTCTCGGCGACGCCGACCAGCACCAGCATCGCGGCGACGGTGAGCGGCGCCTACACGCCCACGGGCACGCCCGCCACGGCGACCGGCGCCAGCGCCTTCACCGGCCCGGCCAACGCGGTCGCCGGCACGGTGACGGGCGCCGCCTACACGCCGACGAGCGCCGCCGTGACGATCTCGATCGCCTCGACGGGCAGCACCACGACGAACATCTCGGTCTCGCTCGCCGCGAACGACACGCTCGAGACGGCGATCTCGAAGATCAACGTCGCCGGCAGTGCGGCCGGAATCACCGCCGCGATCGACTCGACCAACAAGATCAAGATCACCGGCAAGAGCAACGGAGACGCGCTGAGCATCACCGGCAACGGCGCGGGCTTCACCGCGACGGCGTTGACCGCGGCCCAGACGGCGGCGAAGACCCAGACGCTGGTCATCGGCAGCCCCAACACCACCAGCACGACCAGCATCACCATCAGCGGCGGAAACGCCGGCGACAGCGCGGCCACGGTGCTGGCCGGCGCCATCTCCGCGATCAACGCCCAGTCCGGCACCACCAACGTCACGGCCTCCAGCTCGGCCGACGGCAAGATCGTGCTCAAGGGCGCGACGACCGGTGCGGCCTTCACGGTGCAGGGCGGGGCGAACAACACGCTCGGCTTCTCGACCAACCTGCAGACGGTGGACAACGGCGCGGCGCCGACCGCCCAGACGCTGACGATCAACGGCACGGACATCGCCATCCCGTCCGGCGCGAGCCAGGCGGCGGTGATCGCGGCGATCAACACGGCCAATACCGGCACCTCGGCCACCGGCGTCAGCGCCAGCGTCGATCCCGACAACGCCGGCAAGATCAAGCTCACCGGCGCGGCCAACGGCTCCGCCTTCACCGTGCAATCGAGCAACGCCGCCTCCAGCGGCTTCTCGGGCATCCCGCAGCGGATCACCAACAACCAGGGCGCGGCGCAGACCGTGACGGTCAACGGCACCGACATCGCGATCGCCGCCTCGGCCACGCTCGATCAGGCCATCGCCGCCATCAACGCCAAGAGTTCGACCACCGGCGTCACCGCGGGCAAGGACGCCGCCGGCACCAAGCTCACCTTCACGGGGGGCGCCGACGGCAGCACCTTCACGATCAAGGGCTCGGACTACAACACCCTCGGGCTCGCGAGCACGGAAGCGTCGGTCGCCGGCACCTTCGATCCCGGCCAGACGACGCTGATCTCGGCGCTCGGCTTCAAGGGCGGCGACAGCTTCTCGGTCAACGGCCAGACCGTGAACCTCGCGGCGACCGACACCATCGGCTCGCTGCTTCAGAAAGTCGGCGCGGCGACCAACGGCGCGGTGACGGCGAGCTACGACACGGCGACCAACAAGTTCAGCTTCACCGCCGCCGATCCGAACACCGCGGTGCAGCTCGTGGACGGCTCGACCGCCACCTCGAAGGTCGCCAACCTCGGCTTCGCCACGACGGACTTCGCGGCGGGCAGCGGCCAGCCGGCCTCGCAGAGCGCGCTCGCCGGCAAGTCGCTCACGGTCCAGGTCGGAAACGGGGCGGCCATGACCACGGCCTCCGTCACCTTCGGGACGGCGCCGGGCCAGATCTCGACGCTGGCCCAGCTCAACCAGGCGCTGGCCCCCGCCAACGCCCAGGCGACCATCGACTCGCTGAGCGGCAAGATCTCGATCACCACCACCAACGACGTCGGCGCGCAGAACCTGTCGATCGTCGCGTCCGGGACCGGCAACCCGTTCACGACCGGGACGGCGGCGGCCAATCTCGGCGGTGACGGGCTCAACGCCCGCAACAACCTCGTTCAGACCTACAACGACCTGCTCAAGCAGATGGACCAGCTCGCCTCGGATGCCGGGTTCAACGGCGTGAACCTGCTCTCGGGCGACAGCCTCACGATCAACTTCAACGAGAAAGGCACCTCCCAGCTGAAGGTCCAGGGCAGCGCCACCAACGCGGCCAGCCTCGGCCTCTCGGCGGTCGGCCAGACCAACTTCCAGGAAAGCAGCGCCATCAAGAAGATCGTCGATCAGATCAACAGCGCCAGCAGCCAGCTCCAGTCGCGGGCGGCCGCGCTCGGCTCGAACCTCGCGGTGGTGCAGAACCGGCAGGACTTCACCAAGCAGATCATCAACGTGCTCGATACCGGCGCGGCCAACCTGACGAGCGCCGACCTCAACGAGGAGGCGGCCAACTCCCAGGCGCTCTCGACCCGCAACTCGCTGGCGATCTCGGCGCTGTCGCTGGCCAACCAGTCGCAGCAGGGCATCCTGCAACTCCTGCGCTGAGCCGGGCCGCGCTACACGGCAGGGACGGGTCGGCTTCCTCCGGGGAGCCGGCCCGCTTCGTTTCACCGGCGCAAGCTGCGGCGGGCCGCTCTCAGGGCGCCGTCGGCCGAAGCTTTCACGGCGGCCGGGCGTGCCGGACGCTCTGAATGCATCGGTTTGCGCTCGGTCAGGCCGAAGCTTGCTCCGGCAAGACCTATGAAGAGCGGCGCGCTCGTTGCGCGTATCATCACGGCGAAACATTCTATAGCCTTTGCTTTATGTTGCATCCCATTGTCTCGTTTTTCCTCTCGATGAGCGCGGCGCATCAAGATGAACTCCCATGCCGGCGCGGCGGCGGACGGCTGCTGGGTCTGGTCGATGATGAGCCACGACTCGCGGCATGCGCGATCAAGCGTAGAATACGATGTAAATCATCTGGTATTTCTTTCGTCGAGCAGCATTTGTCTCTTAATCCTCTGCTTATGCGTTGGAATTGCCACTGCTTCCTGCACATTCGGCGCATTTGTGTGGATCAACGGGCTCGGCACGCCGTCCCTGATCTTCATGCCCCTCTTTGAGTCTTCGGTTTTTCGATGATGTCGTCTGTTGCGGGCAGGCGCGAAAACCTTCTTCGTGACGGAAAGGAGCCAGAAGGCCGCCCAGGAGAATAGGCACAGCAAGCCGAAGCGAATACTGTGCGATGAAACCGCCGAGTGCATCATCATCGTCACCGTCCCTGAAAGGGCCGAGATCGCGCCGCACAGCCGGAAGATGCAGCGGCCTGAAGTCATGGCTCATCAGCCCACGCCTGGAGCGATCTGCGGTGGTGCCGCGCGGTATCGGCGTCGGTTGGGCTTCGGCGCGATCATCAGATCGATCGCGCCGAAGCTCTCCTCGGATCAGCGCAGCAACTGCAGCACGCCCTGGTTGGCTTGGTTGGCCAAGGACAGGGCCGAGATGCCGAGCGACTGCCGGAGCTGCAGGGCCTGCGAGTTGGCCGCCTCCTCGTTCATGTCCGCGTTCGTCAGGTTGTCCGCGCCGGTCTTGAGGATGTTGGTCAGATTCTTGGTGAAGTCCTGGCGCGTCTGGATGATCGACTGGTTCGAGGAGAGCGTCCCCGACAGCGACTTCAGCGACGCAATCGCACCGCTGAGGGCGTTCGTCGCCTTCTGGAGGTCCGCGTTGTTCTGGATGCTGAAGTCGGCCCCCGTGGCCGCTGCGGCCGAATCCTGCATCACGCCGATGCCGAGCGTCGTCGTGTTGGTCTTCGTGCCCTGGATGTCGAGCTTCGCCTGGCCTGCACCGCTCTTCTCGTTGAAGACGACCGTGGTCCTGTCGCCGTTGAGCAGGTTCACGCCGGAGAAGCTGGCGTCCTGAGAGGCTTCATTGATCCGGTCGCGCAGGCTGTTGAACTGGGAGACGAGGGCGGACCGCGCGGCCGATCCGCCGGCGGTGGCGACGATCGGGGTGGCGGTGCTGTTGGCGGCGGCGGTACCGAACAGCTTGGTGGTGTTCGCGTTATCCGCGACGAACGTGCCTGGCTTGTCGACTGTGGGGGTGGCAACGCCCGGGCCATTGACCTTCCCGAAGGCGATCGTGAGGGGATCGGAGCCGACACCCGTCACCTGGAGCTTGCCCTGGGAGTCGACCGAGGCGGTGGCGATGCCGGATTTGTTGATCTGGGCCACGACATCGCCGACCTTGTCGGTCGCGTCCACGTCGAAGGTGTAGGTGCTGCTGCCCGCCTTGAGCTGGATCGAGGCCTGGGTTGCGACTTTGGTGGCGTTCGGGCCCGTCCCCATCGTGGTCGGCGGGAGGCCGAGGTTGCCGTTGTTCGTCGCCGAGGCGGCGGCGGCGGCGGTGCCCAGCACCGTCTTGTTCATGGCGATGTCGCGGGCGCTTCCGCCCACGGCCGTGACCTCCACAGCACTCGCCAGCGCGTTGCTGGCAGCCGTGGGCAGGTTCTGGGCAATGTTGCTCTGGGCCTGCTGCACGACCGACTGCAACTGCTTCATGTAGTCGATCATCGTGTCGATGCCCTTCGAGGCGGCCTGGACCGTCTGGATGCCGTTCGACATGCCGCCGAGCAGGCTCGTCAGAGCCGAGGCGCGGTCGGTGAGGCTCTGCGCGGTGAAGAACTTCAACGGATCGTCGAGGGCGCTGTTGACGCTCTTGCCCGTGTTGAGGCGCGTTTGATTGATGGAGGAGAGGGCAGCCGTTCCCTGCAATGAAAGCAGGTTCTGACGTGAGGTGCCGCTGATTCCGACAGCATAGTCCATGACATCTTATCCCTGTACTTCGCGTTATGGCGATAAGCCAAGGATATGGTGCGGCAATCATGGTTTAATCACTGGTAATAATCTCGTTTTATCGCACGAAATCATCAGACGTTCTGTACTAAACAGCAGACTTTGCGTGTTTTTGCGGAGTATACTGTTTCAGCCTAGAAGTTGCCCAGAGGTCTGATTGACGGCTTCTCCCGCCGGCCGCCCGGTGCTCACGACGCAGATTCGTGTCACGGGAAGCATCGTGGCGCAGTCGATCGCGGACGATGCAGCGGGGCGGACGGGTCCGTTGTGAACGCCGCCGTCGCCCGGTTTCCGCAGGGCCTGCCGCGATGCGCGATCCCCCGATAGACGGCCCACGTCCTCATCACCGCAGGGTTTCTGGATGAGGTCGGCGCGTCTCGCCGTCCGTGATTCGATCGCTTTCCGGGAGATCGCCTCCGCGCGACGCATGGGGCGGATATTCTATCTTTTAGAACTGACTTTGCGTACTTTAACAGTGATGATCCATCCATAATTTCGATTCGGCAATACCTTTTCAGGTAAATACAATATATAAGTCGGCACGGATGATCACATGCAATTTTATTCGGCAGCTTAACAAATATTAAGCTTGCCGATGCTCACCATGTTCCGGGTGCAGCATTATGATTGAGCATCGATTCGAGCATATATGCAGCAATGAAGGTAGACGCCGGGCGTGGATGGAACTCGCGACGGATTACATCGATAGTCGCATCGACCAAGACACGATCGTTCCATCAAGCGTCTTCCGCCGATACTACAACCTAAAGCAGATCGTATTCGGCGAGATCGAAGCTCCGGCGCAGGTCATGGAGCGATCCGCGTCCTACGTCGCCGCTCAGAATTTCGATCACATCACCTTGAATCTGCAAGTCGCTGGCCGGGCGCAGATCACGGCGGCCAACCGATGCGGTGAGGTCGGACAGGAAGCGTTCACGATCACCGATATGGGGCAGCCGATAAAGCTTGAAATCACACGCGCCCGGGGTTTGAGAGTCACCCTGCCGCGGCGCCTCCTGAACGGTTGGCGCGGCGACCTGTCCGATTGGCACGGACGCAGCGTCCCTTCCACCGACAGTCCGCTCACCCGCCTGCTGGCCAATCACCTCAAGAGCATGGCCGCCTGTCTGCCGACGGCCACGCCGCTGCAGAAGGAACTGCTCGCCTCGGCAACCGCTGCCTTGTGCAATGCCGCCTTCCTGGGGGAGACGGACAGCGCCTACGATCATGCCGCCGTGAGCGTCATTTCCATGCGCCAATTCATCGACCAGAATCTCGCGAGCGTCACGGCCGAGATGCTGATGGCCAAGTTCGGGCTCTCGCGCACACCGCTTTACAAGATCTTCGAGAAGGATGGCGGCGTCTACGCTTACATCCGCAACCGACGGCTCGCCTACGCCATGCAGCAACTCGTTCGGTCCGGTCAGCGCCGGCCGACGATCAAGCAACTCACCTTCGCCTGCGGCTTCGAAAACGAGCAGGTCTTCAGCCGCGCCTTTCGGCGCAAGTACGGTTGCAATCCGAGCGAGGTGAATGCCACGACTCTGCCCGCAGCGAACTGGGACCGTTCATCCCGCTACATAGCCTGGCTCAAGGACCTCGGACTGCACAACTCATCCAATTGATTGCCGCAGGTTGCGTTTTCTAAGGTGTGTCCCGTTGGGCGCGGTGTCGCTGCGGCGTGGCCGGTAGCTCACCGACGGTGCTGGTCCGATCAAGCTGCAGGGTCGGCAGGCTGACGAGGCGATGCTTTCCGGGGCCATGTCGGGTGACGACGTAGAGACCGAATGGCGGCGCCGTTTCGGTCCCGGACCGCGTCGGCGCAGCGGACGTTTCGTGGCCGACGAGCGTCAACGTCCTCTGCCGAGGCAGCCTATTCGGGGAGCATGTCCGTGTCCGGCTGCCTTTCGACGTCGACGGCCGCGGGGGCGGCGGGGGCGCGCAGTCCGGACGAGGG
>NZ_JBELQE010000049.1:0-22325 GCF_040270385.1 Methylorubrum podarium
CCTCCGGCAGGCGCGCGCAGTCGGGATCCGCTTGGAAGGTGTCGTCGCGGAAGATCGCCCGCATGACGTCGAGGCTGGTGATGTAGTGGCGCTGATCACCGAAGACGAGCCAGATCTGGTGCTCGCCGGGAGCCTGGACCCGAAGGCCGTCGAGATCAGGCAGCGACGACATCGAGCCGGCTCGACATGCCGAGGGAGGAGATGAAGTCACTGCGGGTCTCGACGGCTCGGGTCAGGGCGGTGGAGAGGGCGTCTCGGCGGACGACGAGACCGGACAGCGCTCCGAGCGGATCCACACCGGGCTCGCCCGTCGTCTGCGGGATGGCGATACCGTCGAGCTTCGGATCGCGCAGGAGGCGGCCGACCGCCGCCCAGAACGTGGCAACGGAGACGTCCTGCGGGAAGAACGCGAGGATCGGAGCGTCGAGTTCGGCGAGCGTGCGGGCGACCAGATCCTGCTGGGTGGTCGGGCTGCCGATCACCTCGTCGGATCGCTCCTGCGCGCGCGAGCCGGCAAAGAGCAGGACGTGCTGGTCGGGTGAGGCGTCCACGAAGAGGAAGGCGAGATCGAGACCGCTGCTGGCGAGCTCGGCTTTCGCGACCGCCGCCTCACGCGAATTGCGGCTGCTCACGACGACGCCGACCTGGACCTTGTGGGCCCGTCGGCGGATCAGCGCGTCGGCGCCCTGCAACGCGTTGTCGAAACCGGTCTTTCGAAGGAAGTCGCGGGCGCGCAGGAGGAACGCCATCTCCGAGCCGGATTGCGCGCGCGCCGTCTCCTCCGGCACCCACTCCAGCATCTCCATCCAGAGCAGGCTCCCCTCCTCGACATGGCGGCGCTCATGCGATCCTTGCCCCGCATGGATCCGGTGCCGAACGAGGGCACCGGGCACGAAGACGAAGGGGTAATGCAGCGCGAGCCGCCACCACAGCTCGTAGTCCTGGGTCGTCGGCAGTCCGACGTCGAAGCCGCCGTGGCGTAGGACGAGATCGCGTTCGAGCAGGAGCGTGCAGCCGTTGATGCGGATTTCGAGAACCGCCCAGATCGACTGGTCGCTGCGATAGCTCTTGTCGTGCTTGAACTCGTCGAGGACGGTGCCGTCCTCGCTCATCGTGGCGAAGCCGCCGAAGATCACGCAGGGGGCAGGCTGGGCCGCGAGGGCCTTCATCTGCACCTCGACCTTGCGCGGATCGTAGAGGTCGTCGTGGCTGAGCCAGCTCAGGTACCGGCCGGTCATGGCGGCGACACCGGTATTGAGGGCCGCAGCGACACCGCCGTTCTCCTGACGCAGATAGCGGATCCGACTGCCGAAGGAGCGGCAGACCCGCTCGGTATGGCCGTCGTCGTCCGAGCCGTCGTCGATCACGAGCACTTCGATCGCCGGCCACGTCTGCGCGAGCGCGCTCTCGATGGCGTGGGCCAGGAAGTCGCCGCCGTTGTAGACGGGGATGAGGATCGTCACGGTTTCGGTGGACATGGCTCAGGCAGCCGTCATGGCGGTTCGGCGGGCATCGCCGAACATGTGACGATAGATCGATTGCGCTGCCGCGTTGTTGCGGTCGACGTCCCACCGTTCCTCCACGCAGGCCCGGTTGCGGGGCGCGGCCGCGTCGACCAGCGCGTCGTCCGACGCGGCCCGCACGATGGCCTCGGCGAGGCTCTTCACGTCGTGGGGATCGACGATGATGCCGTCGCGGCCATTCCGGATCCATTCGCAGGCGCAGGAGGTCGTCGCCTTGATCGGGAAGGCGCCGTAGGACATCGCTTCGAGAAGGGTCGTGCCGATCCCGTCCGAGATGCCGATGCCGACGACGATGCGCGCTTCGGCGATCCGGGCCAAGGCTTCCTCGTGGGTCGGCGCATAGGGCACGGGCGCGATGTCGAGCCCGTCCGACTCCGCCATGGCCTGCATCATCTCCAGCATCGCCGCCGAGCAGAACTGCACGCGGATGCGATAGCCGTGCAGGGCCGGCGCGGCCAGGTGCAGGGCGGACAGGATGTGCATCCCGCGGCCCGACCAGCCATGATAGCCCTTCACCAGGATGGTGTTGCGCTGCGACGGGGGACTGAGCCGGTCGAGCGCCGGAACGGTGCTGAAATCGACGCCGCCGGACGCCGGCATCGGGTCGAAGGCGTGTCCCTTCAAGCCGAGGCGCCGCACCAGCTGGACATCGCGTCGGCATTCCGCCAGGTAGCCATCGACGGCTTGCACCAGTTCGAGCACGACCGGCCGGTGCTGGGGCAGCCGGTGATAGAGGTAGATGTCGCTCCCCCAGTTCGACAGGAGCCAGGGCGGCATCGCACGTCCCAGGTGCCGCTTGGCGCCGAGGGCCAGATAGCCCGCGAGTTGCACCTCCATCGTGTGCACGATGTCCGGCTGCAGCGCCCGGATGGCTGTGACCAATTCGTCGGTCTGGATCAGACTCGGACTCGCTTCCATCCCGATCGCGGCGGGGAAAAGGCGCCCGGCCGCCCTGTCCGCGTACCAATCCGCGACACGCTTCGCTTCGGGCTTCGTCAGACTGAAGATGCCCACTTCGCCGGGGGCCAAAGCCTCGACGTCGCTTCGGCTGACGACCGGTAAACAAGGGTCGAGCTCGGGGGCCGGACTCGCGAAATAGACCGGCATCACGATAAAGCGCGCGAAGCCGCCGCGCATCATGTTGATCCAGCGTGCCAGATGCACGCTGTTCTGCATCCCGACCACCAGGATCGTGGGAAGGCGTTCCGTTCTGCGCTCGGTCATCGCATGCGCTCGATCAGATACTGGGCGAACAGGGCCGGATCGTGCGCAGGTTGCAGGAGCACCAATTGCTCGCTCGTGGCCGATTGAGGCAGGAATTGGAGGGCGAGGAGAAGCGGGACCTTAAAGAACTTCGCTTCTGCCACGTGCAGCCCGTCCAAGCTGTTGAGACGAATGGCAGCGTACAGGCTGGCGCTTTCGAAGATCGAGCCACCGCCATACTCGCTGGGATCGGCCGGGATACGGACGTCGAGACCTGTTTCCCAACGCAGGAGGTCGACCGCCCCACGGACCTCTCCACCGCTGACATCGACGAAGCGAATCTCTGCGTCTGAAAGTTCTGAGCGGCAATGATAAAGGGCAGATATGACAAGCAGGGAACGTCCCTGTTTGTCTTCCAACCCGTCAATAATGATCCGCCTTTTTCGACTCATAAGTTGGATCTATTTCTTGGCAGGCGGAGAGGCGATTGTTTATGTTTGCCTCTAACAGGAAGATTAGGGCTTGGCAAGGCGCCGCCGGGCGCAGCCTTCGAGAGCGTCGTCCTGGATATGGGATCTCGGACGACGCTCTCGCTCTTTCGTTTTTCGATCGCCGCGCCTTAGGGGACTAGACAGGAGGCGAGGCTTTTCTTGCCGAGGCGTTGCCGAACCACCGCCTGTCCGGTGCCAAGGGTTGGCGGCGGCCCGGTCCGGGCCCGGTCCAGAAGACCGGTCCGGTCATGGCACGCCCGCATCCGTGGCGCTTTATGGACGCGTCATCCGAAAGGGCGCGCGTGCGTCAACGATGACCCGAGGCTGATCGTACGGTCCGATATGCGTCGCGCCAAGTTCGGTCCGACGGTTCGGGCCTGTTCGGCGATTAGACGTCCTTATACATACTGGCGATGACCGGATCGACCGCCGCCATCGAGAAGCGCGCTTCCAAGCTGGCGTCGTTGCTTTTTGCGGCAGCGTCGACGAACGCATCATCCGTGAGGGCGTGGATGAGCGCGTCGGCAATCGCGCCGGGCTGATCGTGCGGGACAATCAGGGCCGCACCCGGTTCGATCCACTCGCCGAGTGCCGAGCTGTCGCTCTGGATCGGCACGCTGCCCATCAGCATCGCCTCAATTGCCGACGTCGCGATTCCGTCGGTTTCGCTGATGCCGACCGAACAGCGCGCGCGGCCATGCAGTCTCATCAATTCCTCATAGGGAAGAAATTCATGGATGCGGACGTTCACACCGCACTTGTCGCGCAGGCGGTGTGCAGCTTTGAGTATCCGCTGGTCATAGATAGCGTAAAAATTCACCTCGTAGTCATCGAGGTAAGGAATGACCATGTTCAGAGCTTTGAGTGCCGACGAGGCGCGGCCCACCGAGAAGCCGGTGTCATTTCCCTCGTAGCCCTTGACCATGATCATCTTCCGAGCGGAGGGAGGTTGTCCCCCGCGCAATGCCCGGAACCACTGCAGATCGAAGCCACCACCGATCGGCTGAACCGCCAGAACCTTGCCCTTGAAGCCTGCCTCATGCGCCAGTGCGACATCTCGCTGCGTTTCGGCGAAGTACCCGTCGGCATTCTCAAGAGTGGCGCGGATGGCCGGCAAGTATTCGTCTTTCAGGCGGGGATCCTGCCCGAAGTGATGAATGTCGCATCCCCAGTTGCTGACGAGCCAGAAGGGTTTGTACTTCGCCTGCGCGCGTGCGAGCAGCGTCAGGAAGCTGGCCTGATGAATGGCGAAAGAATGCAGGATGTCCGGGCGCAGGCTATCGATCAGCCCGGCGATCCAGGTCGCGGCAGTGTCCGCGTTCTTCGAGGAAACGGCGCGGTTGGCAAGATGGAGCAACCGAGCCTCGAGGGGATCGTCCGGCACGGGCGAGGCGCGCCCGATGACAGGGGGAGCGAGTGCGACGCGATCGTAGACCGTCACCCCAGCGGACAGCGGCTCGAGAGCCGGAACGTGAGGCTCCATGACCACGAGATGCACGTCGAAGCCGCTTCGGGCCAGCAATTCGACATGCCGATCGGCATGGTTGCTGCGGTAGGCGGCTATACAGAGGATGCGCATCTGTCCCTTTCCTGATCGAAGTTATTCAGCCGAGTGTCAGAGCACATCACGGTCCGCCGCTTCAAGCGGCTCGCCAGCAGGGTTGTTGGTCTCGGTGCGTGCAGTGTACGAGCCGTGGGCGACTTGGATAAAGAGCGACGGGGTCGCCATTGGCAAATCTCATTCGCCGCAAGATTCGATGTTGAAGACCTCGTCACCGATGTGTTGTGCATAGAGCTCGGACTATGCAGTATCGGATGAGCAAACTCTTCGCCAGGCCCTCGATGAGAGCTGCGGCGTCGGCTGGCACAGTTACGAGCATAGGCAAGCCAGTCCAGGCTGCACCGAGCAGACACGGCGCCACCGCGATACTTGAGTTGGGCACGTCCCACAAGGGATGGGGGCGACGGCACCGACGGCACCGACGGGCCGGCGGACGCTCCTGCCCGGAAGCCCTATGGCGGAACCGCCGCCCGACGGTGATCGGCGTGCCCACGTCCTCGTGCATCGACAGCCCGAACGGGACGGCCGGTCTGCGCCAAACGTGACGCGGGTTGCGCGGTTCATGAAGGCCCACCCTCTCCTGCTCCGCCGAGCCCGCTACAGGCCCGACCATCGCCGGTCGGACGAAAATCGACCGTATTGATTCCGTTCCGTCCGGCTCCGTCGCGCCGGCCCGGCGCCGTGGGAGATTGCCTGATGCAGCGTGTTCTCGCCTCCCTTGCCCTTCTGCTCGGCTTTGCGTCAGCGGCGCTCGGTCAGACCCGCGCCCTTCCGGCCCCCGAGATTCGGGGCAACGACGTCACCGTCGGCGGTGTGCTGAAACTCGGCACGCGCGCCGGTGGCGTCTACACCTCCACGCCCGATCGCCTTCAGATCCTCGGCTCCGGATCGACGGGCGACGTCTCGGCCATGAGCGCGACGCCGACAGAAGGCGGCGTCGCGCGCGCGCTGACGGACCTGTTCTCGACGCAACTCTACGCCGTCAATTTTGGCGTCATCCCCGGCGCGGCGGATAGCGGCCCGGCCCTGCGGCGGGCGATGACACGCGCGCAGGCTCTCAATGCCCGCCTGATCCTGCCGCCGGGCGTCATCAATGTCTGCGGCGGCACCGATCCGGAAGCGCTTCTGCGGATCGAGTTGTTCATGGATCTGGTCGGGACCAGCCAGAAGAGCCGGATCCAACCCTGTGCGGATGCCGGCAACCGCGCCGTCCTACTCATCAAACCGCTGGCATCGAACGGCGGTATTCGCGGTGCCGTGCTGCGAGACTTTTCGATCGGTATCCCCGGGGTGGCCCGGAACGGCGGTGACGGCATCAAGATCGACACCACCAACAAGGAAGGCTTCGTCGCAAAGCTGCTCGTCGAGAACCTCGGTATCGCCAGCCGAGGGGCCGGCTACTACGCGATCCACCACGTCAACAACCCTGATGCCGCCGCCGGCAACCGTACCGGAGGCCTGTTCGGATCGACGTTCCGTGACAGCGACTTCATCGGCGGGATGAAGTTCGAGCGGACCGGCGACAGCAACAACATCGAGCGCAACGTCATCGCCGGTCCGAACGAGGGCATCTACTACAATGCGGTCGGGGGCGCTGCGACGGCGCGCATCGTCGGCAACAACATCACGGCGACCGGTGACACGATCGTCATCGATGGCGGCCAGCAGGCTCGAATCCTGGAAAATCAGCTTGAGGCCGTCGGGACCTACACGGGTGGACGATCGCGGCCGGCGATCGTCACGGTCATCGGCGCGACGGATGTCGTGATCCGCAACAACAACATGAACTGCTACACGCGCGCCGATGCCGTCGCCGCGGTCAGCGGGGCGAACGGCGTTCGGGTCGAGCCGAACACGGTCACCTACGCGGCCGACAAGTTCCTGTTCCGGGCCGTCGCCTCTCCCGGCAACATCGTCGAACGGCAGGCTTACGAGACAATCGGCGGCAGCCCCGCGACCGGGCGCGCCCTCGTCTCGGTGGACGCGGCTTCTGCGACCTTCGGTGTGTGGCAGCAACTGACGACGCTGAGCAAATGGGTCGCAGGAAGCGATACCGGCTTCCGCCAGGGGCTCTGGTGGATGCCGTTGACGGATGGGACCATTCGCCTGTCGGGCACGATCATGGGGGGGACGGTCGCCCCCGGAACGCCCATTGCCACCTTCCCAGCCGGCTTTCGGCCCTCCGACAGGGCGCTCCGCTTCTCCGGAATGGCCTACATGGCGAACCTCGCGAACGGGACGGCCTGGGGGATGGGAATCTACCTGGTGGACGGGAAAGGCAACCTTACGATCCAGTCCCTTCCCGCGCTCGCGGCCGGATCCTTCCTCCAGTTCGACGGATCGACCTTCTCGATCCATCCGTAGAACCGCCACACGCGTCGCTCCGACGAGGTCGGCCTTCGGGACGACGTCTTCGCGCAGTGGGCGGGCCGATCATCAGGTTCGCACGTGCGACGGAGGAGGTGGTGCGGGCTGCCCCGGTGACGCCTCAGCCCGCCTTTCGACCACGTTCAGCTCCGCCCGATCCACCGGCCCAGGACGAGTCTGTGCGATGAAACGCCGTACTTTAGAGAAATAAAATTTCTTAATGAGCACAGAGCTGCTTCACAGCTTCGTTTCGACACGATAGCGCCTTCCCCGCCGGCCAAGCCGCGGCGGGGCCTTTCGTACGCGCGATATCTATGTGAAATACTTTGACAGTTCTGTTCCGGAAAAATGACGCACCAACTCGTCATAATTTAAGATAACGTCGCGTTGCGAGCCCTTCCTCTGGCGATTGAATGGGCTATTTAGCTCAACTTTGCGGAGATTCAGAAAGTCAAGCGCGGGCATGTAGCCGTGCGGGGAGATGAGTTCTTCGTAGGTCATATGCATGGTCGGCAGACCTGCGAGAGTTCGCTCCAACTCGGCATCCGCCTCGTAGGATACTTTGACGTAACTCTCAAAATCAGCCGCATTAACAACGACGGAATTAGTCTTGTATTCGCCGAAGTCCGATCGCCATGAATTATTGGACCCTGCCAAAATAAACGAAACAAGCTGGTCTAGCTTATTTTCACGGCTCAAAATAATAATTTTATAATCATTTTCTTTGAGAAATGGCAATAGCTCTGGATTGCCTTGCAAGTGCAAAAGTGGCAATTTGAATCCAGATGATGCAACGTCTACATTGTGTACCGTCCTGCGCAAATATGGCGCAATCTCTTCGGACGGATCTTTTAATGCAATGATTTCCCCCAGGCATTGAGCATCAGGATGCGAATTCAGCAGTCCTTCAAGGTAACTCGATCCTTGCCTTCCAAGAAAACCGATTGCAAAGAGTGAGGTCACGTTCGATTGTCCTTCTTGCCAGATTTATCGAGTGCTGGCCGGGGTGCAGCGCGATTCGGGCAGATCGCTGAAGCAGTGCAGCCTCAGGCCGTTGCGCTGCCTCAAATACGCAACCAGAGCCGTCGCGCTCGAACGTACATCACTTTTCCAGGACGCCATAGCGTTGCGCTGCCGGCCGCTGCGCAGGATCGAATCCGCTCTTTCCAGCCGCCGGTTATGCTTGGCCATGTCCCGCATGGACGGTGCTTTTGACGCGCGATGCCGTGGCGCTCGAAGAAGCGGGAGACCCTGCGTCGAGCGCTGCGGATGCCACGCTCAGCCAGCGCGGCCCACGACCCGTGCAAAGAGATGCCGGGCTGCGCCTCGAAGAAGATCGATCGGACCAAGCTTCGATCCTATGTGAGCGCCCATCGTTGCCCATCGGCGTGGGCGCGACGTGGCCCACCCGGACGAACTGCCCGCACCAGCGGGTGGCGCTCGCCAGACCGACTCCGCAGCGTCCGGAGGCTCGGCGCCGGGACGGCCTTGATGGCACGGACCGCGCGCCGGCGCAGATCGGCAGATCGGGTCGAGGACATCGGCGCTCTCCCACGCCGAACAGCTCGTCACCCTGCCAGCCGTTTCACGCCGCTCGGAGAGCGCTCGACGCTGTGCGGCGGTGCGTCGATTTCGGCCGCGCTCGATCGGACTGCGGCCGGGAGGTTCGGGGACAGGACCGGACATGCGTTCGGCCGGACCGCTCGGACATCGTTCGTGGACCTGCCGCAGGGATACGCATCCGCGGCAGGATCACCCGACACCAGGGCTTAGGGGGCTGCGGCGTTCGGGCGGAGAAGCGTCCGCCACGTCTTGTCGGGCTTTCTTGTCGGGCGTTCTTGCCGGGCGTTCTTGCCGGGCTTTTTCGTCGGCGCCCGCTCAGCCCGAGAAGGAGCCGAACCCCTCGAACGCATTCGTCGGCGACACGGTCGGCTTCTGATGATGCTCTTCGGTGTCTTGTTCGTCGGCAACGGGTTGATCGGACGTGTGGTCGAGATTTTCTGGGTAGTTCCGGTCAGAGACAAAGGCGAGCGACGCGGCAGTGCGATCGGGCTGCTTGTCTTTGGTCATCCAAACTCCTCGAAGAATCGGCCGCCGATATGGCCGAGCTTGGGATAAGCCTTGAGGCCCGATTTGCAAAGCGCGCTCCCGATCGCCTGCTCCGAGGGCCGTCTGACCGGATGCCATCCGATCGGAGACGGCCCTCGGTCCTTAAGTCGATGCGCATCCTCCCGACGAACCGGTGACCACGTCGTCGGAACGCGCTCTAGCGGCCTCCGCCCCGTGCCAGCATGCCGGCAGCGATGACCAAGGCGATCCTTCGCACACTCAGGGCCGACGGGCTGGTGGAGAGCCGGCAGGGACAGGGGCTCTTCACCACGGCGCAGTCGGTGCTGCGCATGCGCGTCGAGGACCTGCGCCCCGACGGCGCGGGACTCCTCGACCTTCTGGAGATGCGGCGCGCTCTGGAGGCCGAGACGGCGCGTCTCGCCGCCGCTCGCCGCACGCCCGACGACATCGAGAGGTTGCGCGCTGCGCTCGACGCGATGGCCAAGGCGGATGCCGCCGGGCGGGACGGCGTCGCGGAGGACCTCGCCTTCCACCTCGCGATCGCCGCAACGAGCCGCAACCCGCTTCTGATCAAGATGATCCACTTCTGGTCCGCGCTCCTGCAGGACACGATCGCGGTGATCCGCAAAGCCGACAAAGCGGACGACACGGTGCTCCGGACGCGACAGATGCGGCATGCCGCGATTTTCCATCACATCGAGGCCGGAGATGCGGAGGCCGCGCATCGGGCCATGATCGACCACATGAGCGAGACCCTCGACAGGTTCCGGGCGGAGCGCGGCGAAGGTCCGGCGGCGGGGCGTTCGGTCAGGTCGGAACGAAACGCCTGAGGCTCGCCGAGCCGGGGATCGGCAGGCCCGGGATCGACACCGCGATCCGCCTCGCCGTCGTCGGGCTGGTTGTCCGGTCGGTCCGGCCTCGCCGGCGAGAGTGTCCGCCGCTACGACAACTGCTCGCCGAAGGGACGGCAGGGTTCGCCGGGCTGCTCGGGCCGGACGATCCGGATGGGCATGCTCGACACCCTGGTCACCGAGCGTCTCGTGGCCACCTGATGCCGCCTGACCGATTGCGGGCGACACCGGCGCCGTTGTGGGCGCTGCGTGCCGAGCGATGCAGGTCGATGGCCGCGTGGCGGCGCTACGCAGCGCGCTCGCGACCGTGGAGGAGACGCCGAGGCGGGCTTTCCCGGTGGTGGAGAACGGCGACGCGGGGCGGATCAGAGGTTCCTAATAAGGGTACCGGGGTCCCTCCAGGCGAACGCGACTGCCGAGGGGGCGGGTCTCACAACGATCGTTGAGCGCGGGACTTGCATCGAGCGTTCGGCTCTGCCCGGGGGCTGAAGATGCTGAGTCTGCTCCGCCATCTCCGAACACATCTCGTTTGCCGCTTGGTGCGCCGCGACGTGGCCGCTGCCGATAAGGCCCAGGCCAGGGGCGACTCGGACCAAGCCGCAAGGTGCCTCGCGAAGGCCGACCTGCGGCTCAAGAAGGCGTGCGGATTGACCGGGTGGTCCGTCGATCCGAAGACTTGAGATGGGAACGCTTCGCGATCGGAGAATAGCCAACGCCTGAGACGATGCCGCTTGCCATGACGCATCGACGGTCACGGACGGATCATGACATCACCGCCATGGCCCGCATGCACCACCGGCGACGGCCCGAGGTGCTGATTTTCGTAGAAATTCCAGCCAAGCATTGGCTTGCGAGACGAATGGCGCGCCCGAAAGGATTCGAACCTCTGACCCCCAGATTCGTAGTCTGGTGCTCTATCCAGCTGAGCTACGGGCGCCCTTTTTCATGTCTCAACGCCTTTTCGAGGCGTTTCTGTTCTTGCTTGGTCGGAGTGGCAGGATTTGAACCTGCGACCCCCACGTCCCGAACGTGGTGCGCTACCAGACTGCGCTACACTCCGATGCCGCCCCCGAAGGCCGGCGAGCGGGCTTATAGCCGGCACTTTTCGCGGTCGCAAGCGGGTCGCCGCCTTTCGTGACGCTTCTTTCGGGGCCGGACAGCCTTTTGGCCCGTCGAACCGCGATCAAACCTTCCCTAAGTCTCTGCGGAACAAAGGCCTTCAAAAAAATCGCCGTCCCGGGCGGCAGCCGTGAGGCAGCACGATGCGGCAAGGCGAGCTCTTCGACACGCTTCCGCGGTGGCGGCCGCATCGTCCGGCCAGGATCGAAGGCGCCGATGTCCGCACGCTCAAGCGCGACACTGCCGCCGGTTCTCGTCGGCCGGGGGACCCGCCGAGGCCCTCACCGTCCCGCACAAAGGACTCCACCAGGCGCAGCCCGCGCCGGCGGCCCTGTCTCGCCGCCGTCTTGTTCTCCTACGCAGCCCTGCTCGGCCCAACCTGAAAACCAGATGTCACAGCCGAGGATTGCATTCGCATTATTCCATAATAAGAAACAATTTTTCCACGCGAACTTTGCTATGCTCGCTCTGGTTAGGAGCGAATGTGATAGACGGCAGGGAGGGTTGCGCGTGGCTTCCGTTCAGCGGCCGGGCGCGCAGTCACGCAATGACTGGGTGGACCGCGCAAAGATGCCGCATCCTCAACTGCTGCGCGACATGGCTCTCTTCGTCGAAGTCGCTCGACGAAAAAGCTTCAGTCAGGCAGCTGCCGCGCTCGGCATGCCGATTTCCTCCCTGTCGCGTCGAATTACCATGTTCGAGTCGACGGTCGGGCTGCGGCTTCTGGATCGGACCACCCGCAAGCTGGCCCTGACCTCTTACGGCGAAGCCTACCTCGCGCAGGTCTCCCGCCTCGTCGACGAGGCGCAGCGGACCTTCGACGACATGATGGCCGTGGCCAAGGGGCCGAGCGGGTTCCTCAAGATCGCCGCGCCGCCGGATTTCTGGGTGCTGCGCCACCTGTCGGGCGTGATCACGGAGTTCTCCGCCCTCCACGAGCACATCCACGTCCACGTCGATCTGAAGCCCGCCCCCGTCGATCTGGTCGGCGACAACTACGATCTCGCCGTCGCCATCGAGGAGCCGCGCGAGACGTCGCTGATCGTGCGCAAGGTCGCCGAGGTCGAGAACGGCATCTTCGGCTCGCCCGCCTACCTCGCCGAGCGCGGCGCGCCGATGACGCCGTACGATCTCGAGAAGCATCAGGTCATCCTGCCGATGCAGGGCACCTCCGCTACTTGGACGCTCAACCGCGGCGGCGAGTCGGTCGCGATCACCGTCGGGGGGCCCCTCTCCTGCAACTCGCTGAGCCTGGCCCGGCGCTTCGCCGTGGCCGGACAGGGCTTGACCCGGGCCAACGTCATCAACGTCGACAACGACCTCTCCACGGCCCGCCTTCAGCGCGTGTTGCCGGACTGGAATCTGCCGTCGACGCCGGTCTACTTCGTCACCACCTCGCGCCTCCTGCCGGCCAAGGCGCGCAGCTTCATCGATTTCGCCACGAAACGGCTGGCGGCCGTGCTGGCCAACGCCTCGGGTGATCCGCGACGCGGCAGCGGGCGCATCGCGCGTCCCGTCGAGCGCGCCGCCCTCCCCTAGCGCATCGCCCTGGATGTCGGATCCAGGACGGTGCTCTCGCTCTCTGATCTTGCGTCGTCTCTTTCCCGAAAGCCGGCAACCACCTCTCGGGACGATGCTGTAGCAGGGCGCAGAAACGCCAGGGGCGGCGCAGCGGCGCCGCCCCTGGCGTTTCCCTGGTTTCCCTGTCCGGACGTCAGGCGTAGACGCTGCTCGGCGCCTGCGGGAATTTCTCGGCGAGCGCCCGGCGCAGCTTCTCCAGGGCCCGGTTCTCGATCTGGCGGACGCGTTCCTTCGAGATGCCGAGGCGGTGGCCCAGCGCTTCGAGGGTCGCCTGATCCTCGGCCAGGCGCCGCTCGCGCAGGATGCGCAACTCGCGCTCGGAGAGCACCGTCAGCGCCTGCCGCAGCCAGACCAGCCGCCGCTCGCCATCGACCAGCGCCGAGACCGTCTCGTCGGGAAGGGCGGCGTTGTCGACCAGGAAGTCCATCCGCTCGGAGGAGGCCTCGCTCTCCTCGCCCACGGGGGCGTTCAGCGACATGTCGGGGCCGGACAGGCGCGCATCCATCAGCGCCACGTCCTCGCGGGACACGCCGATCGCGCTGGCGATCCGCCCGTGGATCTCGGAGCCGACCTGCTCCTCGGTTGACTGCATCAGGCGGGCGCGAAGCCGCCGCAGGTTGAAGAACAGGGCCTTCTGGGCGGAGCTCGTCCCGCCGCGCACGATCGACCAGTTGCGCAGGATGTAGTCCTGGATCGAGGCGCGGATCCACCAGGTGGCGTAGGTGGAGAAGCGGACGTCCCGCTCCGGCTCGAACCGGGCGGCCGCCTCCATCAGGCCGACATGCCCCTCCTGGACGAGGTCGGCCATCGGCAGGCCGTAGTGGCGGAAGCGGCCGGCCAGCGCGATCACGAGGCGCATATGCGCCGAGATCAGGCGGTGCAGGGCGCGCTCGTCGCGCGCCTCCTTCCAAGCCACCGCCAGCCCGCGTTCTTCTTCCCTCGCAAGGAACGGCGCCTCCATCGCTGTCCGAATGAACTGACGCCGCATCCCCGCGATCTCTGCCATCCCCGCCTCTCTCGTTGTTGGTTCGAGCGTTTCGGATCAGCCCGTTCGAGCCTCCCGACCGGCGACGCGCCGGTCCGGGCCGTGGGGGCAAGCCATCCGTGGCAGAGGCACAACACATCCGTGCGACGCTTGTTCCCTGCGGGCGCGTGGCGCCGGCGGTGAAATGATCAAGAGGCATACGGACAGCGCATGAAAAAAGGGCCCGGCGTGATGCCGGACCCTCTTGGTGAACGCGTTCGGATCGCGCAGCGGCGCGATTCGCTCCGGCCTCAGGCGGCCTCCTCCTGCACGTCCTCGTCGCCCTCGGCGTCGGCTTCCGCCTCCGCGTCGGCCTTGGCGCGGCGCGGCGACTTGGCGAGGCTCTGCTCGATCAGCTTGAGCGCCTCCGTCTCGGTGATCCTGTTCACCGAGGAGATCTCGCGCACGACGCGGTCGAGGGCGGCCTCGTAGAGCTGGCGCTCGCTGTAGGACTGCTCGGGCTGGGCCTCGGAGCGGTAGAGGTCGCGCACCACTTCCGTCACGGAGATCAGATCGCCGGAATTGATCTTGGCCTCGTATTCCTGGGCGCGGCGCGACCACATCGTCCGCTTGACGCGGGCGCGGCCGGTCAGCACGTCGAGGGCCTTCTTGACGAGCTCCGGCTCGGCGAGCTTGCGCATGCCGACGCTGTTGGCCTTCGCGGTGGGCACGCGCAGGACCATCTTGTCCTTCTCGAACGAGACGACGAACAATTCGAGCTTGTAGCCCGCGATCTCCTGCTCCTCGATCGCAGTGATCCGCCCGACGCCGTGCGCCGGATACACGACCGCCTCGCCGGTCTTGAAGCCTTGGCGGCCTGCTGCCGTCGTCTTCTTGGCTGTGGTCATGCGGAATGAGCCTCCACTGTCATCCACGCGGGGCGCGTCCACGCCCGCATGCTCGTCACCTCCGGGGCGGGACACCCGGCACATGCCCTTAGTCCGGCAGCATGCCGTCGAGGCGCTGGCCGGTTCCCGGGCTCTCGCGTTGCTCCCACCACACGAACGAGCGCGCCGGGAGCGGAATGCTTCCGGCGGTCGATCGCAGCCAACCTCTTTTCCAGGAAGATGGAACTCGCCTCGTGAGCGAGAGGAGGGGGGCGCATCGGGCGTGAGCGACGGCGAGCCCTCATATAGCACGAACGGGCCGGCGAATCAAAGGATTGCCGGCGCGCGAACGCGTCTCCGCATGGGAGGATCGAAGGTTTTGCACGGCTCGGAAAGAGCGCCGCCGAACCGTTCGGCGGATCTTTCGAGGGAGGCCGCGGCGCGTTCGGGTATCCCGGCCGGGCGGACGGCCTGCGGCCAGACGCCGCCGCGATCCGGAAGGCCTCTCCGCCGCGCGGCGGACGCGGTTCAGTCGCCGGAGCCGGGATTGGGCGAGAAATGCGCCTCCAGCTTGCCGCCCACCCCGTCCCACTGCTTGGCGTCGGCGGGGGCATCCTTCTTCTGGGTGATGTTGGGCCAGGTCTTGGCGTAGTCGGCGTTGAGCTTCAGCCAGCTCTCGAGGTTGCCCTCGGTGTCGGGCTTGATCGCCTCGGCGGGGCATTCCGGCTCGCAGACGCCGCAATCGATGCATTCGTCGGGATGGATGACGAGCATGTTCTCACCCTCGTAGAAGCAATCCACGGGGCACACCTCGACGCAGTCCATGTACTTGCACTTGATGCAGTTGTCGGTGACGACGTAGGTCATGGGCCGTTCGGTCCTCAAAAATCCGCTTGTCTGCCGCTTGCCTGGGCGGGGTCGGGCGCGCTCCTCACCGGCCCGCCACCCGCTCTCGCGCGGATGCGATCCCTCGTGCGGCGGGTTCAAGCGTTCCGGGCGCCGCCGCCGCCCGATTTGGAAGCGCTCTAGCCCCTGGCCGGTGGGCTGACAAGCGCGCCCTTCCGCCCGCCCTCCCCCGCGCCGCGCGGCGGGCTTTTCGGCAACGCCGCCGCCCCGGTTCCCGCTCCGGCCCGGTCCCGCCCGCCGGCCGGAATTCGAAGTCGAGGCACGGTGTTCAGATCTGCGTAGTCTTAGTCGTTGGTTAATTTTACTGTCTTGGACAATTGAGCTTGTCCGGCGAGCAACCTTGGCCGCTATCTGGACGTCGAATGGCACGCCGCGCAAGTCCCGGACGGGGTTTGCGGTGGTGCCCGAGATCGTCCCGACGTCGCGTCGCGTTCCGAGGTTGTTCCATGGCCGCCCCCCTGCTCCGATCGAGCCTGTTTCCCGCCCTTGCCGTCGCCGCCTGCGCGGTCGTCACCCTGGCCGCGCCCGCGCAGGCGGGGGGGAACTGCGTCAGCGCCGAGTGCTATCGCCGGGTCGTGACCCCGCCGGTCTACGACACCGTCGCCGAGCGGGTGCTGGTCCAGCCGCCGCGCACGGTCTACCGCACCACGCCGCCGGTCTACGACACGGTGTCCGAGCGGGTGCTGGTCGCCCCCGGCGGGCGCCGCTGGGAGACGCGCGTCGACGCCTACGGCCAGCTCGTCGGCTGCTGGGTGACCACGCCGCCGCGCTACGCGGTACAGACCCGGCGCGTGCTGGTGCGCCCGCCGGAGGCGATCCCGCACACCCTGCCGCCGGTCTACGCCACCACGCAGCGCCGCGTGCTGGTGCAGCCCGCCCGCGCCGCCTGGGTGCCCGCCGCCGCGCCCGTCGCCGGGCCGGCCTTCGGTCCCGGTCCCGGCTACGGTCCCCTCGGGATCGGCTCGATCCCGGACGCCCTCGGCATCACCGGGGCGTCGTCCGCGGATGTCGCCGTCGGCCTCGGCTTCTCCCAGGGCAGCATCTACGACGGGTATTGAGGCACGTCCTCGATCGCGGACCCGACCGGCGGCCTTGATTCGAGGCGAGGCCGCCGTAGCTCCCCTCCCGGCGCACGAGACGGGAGGAGCGGATCATGGCGGCGTTCAGGGCCTGGGTGATCGAGAAGGGCGAGGCCGGGCAGAGCCTCGCCCTGCGCGATTTCGACGAGGCCGACCTGATGGACGGCGACGTCACCGTGCGGGTCTCCCATTCCGGCCTGAACTACAAGGACGGGCTCGCCATGACCGGCCGGATGCCGGTGGTGCGCCGCTTCCCCATGATCCCCGGCATCGATTTCGCCGGCACCGTCGAGGCCTCCGCGCATCCCGATTACAAGGCCGGCGACGCGGTGGTGCTCACCGGCTGGGGCGTCGGCGAGACCCATCTCGGCGGACTGGCCGAGCGCGCCCGGCTGCGCGGCGACTGGCTGGTGCCCCTCCCCGAGGGCCTGAGCCCGGCCGACGCCATGGCGATCGGCACCGCCGGCTACACCGCGATGCTGTCGGTGCTGGCGCTGGAGCACCACGGCCTGACGCCGGAGGCCGGGCCGGCCCTGGTGACGGGCGCCTCCGGCGGCGTCGGCTCAGTGGCGGTGGCCCTCCTGAAGCGCGCCGGCTGGCACGTCATCGCCGCGACGGGCCGGACCGGCGAGGCCGAGTATCTGAAGGGTCTCGGCGCGGCCGAGATCCTGGAGCGCGAGGCGCTCGCGGGCGAGCCGCGCCCCCTGGCCAAGGAGCGCTGGGCCGCCGGCATCGACGCGGTCGGCGGAAAGGTGCTCGCCAACGCCCTGTCGATGACGCGGGGCGGCGGCGCCATCGCCGCCTGCGGCAATGCCGGGGGCATGGACCTGCCGAGTTCCGTCGCGCCCTTCATTCTGCGCGGCGTCGCACTCTTGGGCATCAACAGCGTGACGACCCCGCAGAAGCCCCGCCGCGCGGCCTGGGCCCGCCTCGCGCGCGACCTCGACCGCGACCTCCTGCGGCGGATGACGCGGACGGTCTCCCTGGAGGAGGCCGGCGGCCTCGCCGAACCCCTGCTCGACGGCCAGGTGCGGGGCCGCACCGTCGTCGCGATCGGCTGAACCCGAGCCTGCGCCCAGGCCCCGCGGGAACCGCGGCGCAGGCTTGGGCATTGCGTATCTTATGAGCAGAGCATTCGTCCGTGAGCCGGAAGGCGGTGAGGCGTTCGAGGACCTCCCCGACCGGCCGATTTCCGCCCACACCAACTTCGTGACGCCCGAGGGGCTCGCGCAGATCGAGGCCGAGGTGGCGCGGTTGGAAGGTGAGCTGTCCGGTCTCTCGCCGCAGCAGGACAAGGCGGACCACGCCCGCCTCTCGCGCGACCTGCGCTACTGGAGCGCGCGCAAGAACTCGGCGCAGCTGGTCGAGGCGTTCGAGGGCGACGTGGTGCGCTTCGGCGCGACCGTGACGGTGGTGCGCGAGGACGACACGCGCCAGACCTTCCGCATCGTCGGCGAGGACGAGGCCGACCCGTCGGCCGGCTCGATCTCCTACGTCGCGCCGCTCGCCCGCGCGCTCACCGGCAAGGGCGTCGGCGACACCGTGACGGTGAACGACCACGAGTTCGAGATCACGGACATCCGCTGAGCGGGAAAGGTCAGGGGTTTCGAAAGGGCGAGCCCTTTCGCGGGTCCAGGGCGGAGCCCTGGGAATCCGCCGGGGCTCCGCCCCGATACCCCGCCAAAGGGGTGACCCTTTCGGGATCCCGGCTTCTGCTCAGGTGAACAGGCTCGACACGCTCGATTCCGTCGCCGTGCGCCCGATCGCCTCGCCGAGCAGGGGCGCGATCGAGATCACGCGGATGTTGCGGGCGAGCTTCACCGCCTGCGTCGGCAGGATCGAGTCGGTGATGACGAGTTCCTTCATCCGCGAGGCGGCGATGCGCGAGACCGCCCCGCCCGACAGCACCCCGTGGGTGATGTAGGCCGACACGTCCCGGGCGCCGGCGTTGAGCAGCGCCTCGGCCGCGTTCACCAGGGTGCCGCCGGAATCGACGATGTCGTCGACGAGGATGCAGGACTGGCCCTCGACGTCGCCGATGATGTTCATCACCTCCGACTCGCCCGCCCGCTCGCGGCGCTTGTCGACGATGGCGAGCGAGGCGTCGATGCGCTTGGCGAGCGCCCGGGCGCGCACCACGCCGCCGACGTCGGGCGAGACCACCATGCGCTCGCCGGGCGCCAGCCGCTCCTTGATGTCGCGCACCATCACCGGGGCGGCGAACAGGTTGTCGGTCGGGATGTCGAAGAAGCCCTGGATCTGGCCGGCATGGAGGTCGAGCGTCAGCACGCGGTCGGCGCCGGCCTCGGTGATGAGGTTGGCCACCAGCTTGGCCGAGATCGGCGTGCGGCCCGAGGTGCGCCGGTCCTGCCGTGCGTAGCCGAAATAGGGGATCACCGCCGTGATGCGCCGCGCCGAGGACCGACGCGCCGCGTCGATCATGATCAGCAGCTCCATCAGGTGGTCGTTGGCCGGGAACGAGGTCGATTGGACGATGAAGACGTCCTCGCCGCGCACGTTTTCCTGCAGCTCGACGAAGATCTCCATGTCGGCGAAGCGCCGGACCATGCAGCTCGCGAGCGGCAATTCGAGGTAGGCGGCGATCGCTTCCGCAAGAGGACGGCTCGCGTTGCCGGCGATGATCTTGATGGACGACGTCATGCCGGGCGTCTCTCGGCTCACTCTTCAAGTCACTCGCGGGACGCGCGCGAACCGATTACGTCCGGGACCGCACAAGCATCCGGCCGCGCGGGCTCATATCAGCCGTGCCGGTTCGTCACAATGGCTTCATGCCGCGGCCCCGCCCTGCCCCGGTCACGGTTCGAGCAGGCGGTGCAAGTGGACGATGAAGTAGCGGGTCTGGGCGCTGTCGACGGTGGCCTGGGCCTTGGAGCGCCACGCGGTCTGGGCCGAGGCGTAGTCGGGAAAGATGCCGACGATGTCGAGATCCTTGATGTCCCGGAAGCGCACGCCCGAGACGTCCTCCAGCTCGCCGCCGAACACGAGATGGAGCTTCTGGTCCGAGTCGATCGTCGTGGTCACGCGTCTCTCCTGCGGGGTGCCGGGGCCCGCCGCCGGTCAGGCAGGAGCCGTGCCGCTCGGTCGCAGAGGCGGCGGGGCGGGTCAAGGTGCCCGTCCCGCTCATCCCGGCTCGTCGTAGGACAGCGACCAGCCTGAACCCGTGAACCAGGAGCGCGCGGAGGGCGACCGCCGCCAGCGCAGAGACCGGACGAATTCCACGCCGCCGCGCGTGAAGGCCGCCTTCAGGGCTTCGCGCTCCGCCTCGCTCCCGACCAGTCTTCCCTCGCCCCCTTCGGCGCAGACGAAGAAGGCCGGACCGAGCCAGGCCGCGGAGAAGAGGTCCGCATCGCGCCGCTCGACACGCAGCGCCGCGCCGTGGAGGGCGTGGCGGCCCGCCCCCGGCCTGCCCTCCGGCCGGGGGACGCCCAGCGGGAAGATCAGCCGCCCGCCCGCGTCGAGATGGTCGATCCAGGCCGGCGCCGGCCGTTCGACCGAAAAGTTGACGTAGATGCAATCCGCCTTGTCCCGGGGCCAGTCCGCCCCGTCGCCCTCGACGACGGTGACCTGGGCAAGGTCCGCGAGATTGCTGCGGGCGAGGTCGGCGAGCCGGCGCTCGGACTCGACCGCCACGACGTGACCGGACGCTCCGACCAGGTGGGCGAGCAGCGCCGTGTAGTAGCCCGTGCCGGCGCCCAGATGCACGACCCGCCCGCCGGGCCGGAGCCCGGCGTGGTGCAGCCAGCCCGCGTGCAGCGACGGGCTGCCGTTGTTGACGCCGCGCTCCGGAGAGAGCGCGAAGAGCACGTCCTGATAGGCGAGGACCGGATCGGCCTCGGGAATGACCGCGTAGCCCGTGAACCGCGCGATCCGCCAGGGCGGCGGTCCGAGATAGCGCTCGCGCGGGACCGTCGCGAGGGCCGCCTCCAGCGCAGGATCGCGATCGATCCCCGCGACCGCGAGCATCTGCCTGGCATAGGCCCGCCGGACGGTGGCGAGCTCCCGGTCGTCGAAGGTCGAGACAACTGACATCGGCGGTGACCCGTGCGCGATGCGATCATAAATTGAACGCGGAGGGCGCGCTACACGACAAGGCCGCTCGGCCCCAGCGGGGCCAAGCGCGCGCAGGATGGAGGCGGCGCGCGGCCCGTTTCAGAACAGCGAGCCCTGCCGCGCGGCGGGCGCCCGTGCCTTCTCCGACCCGGTGACCGCGGAAGGCTCCGGGTTGCGGGCCGCGCGTCTCGGTCGCGGCGAGGGCGGGGACGACGATCCCTCCGGCACCGCGGCCACCGCGCCGTCGGCGAACTGGAGCTGGAGCCGCGCGGCCGTCGCGGCAGCCTCCGCCGTGCGCACCGGCAGGCCGTCGGCGTCGCGCACGAGCGCGTATCCGCGGGCGAGCACGGCCTTGTAGCTCAGCGCCCCGAGCAGGCCGGCCTGCGCCCCGAGCCGGTCGCGGCGGCGCTCGATGATGCGGAGGATCGCCGTGCGCGGGCGGTGATCGATGCCGGCGAGACGGGCCCGCGCCTCGGCGAGCGCGATCACCGGCGAGCGCCGGGTCAGCCGGTCGGCGAGGCGGTTCAGGCGCTCGCGGGAATCGCGGGCATTGGCGGCGAGCGCCGGCCTCAGCCGGGCGTCGGCGAGGTCGAGGCGCTGGCGCTTGGCGGCGAGGAAGGCGTCGGCGCCGGGGATCGCCCGCACCAGGGCGCGGAAATCCGCCCGCTCCCGCTCGATCCGCCGCAGCATCGTGCCGGCCTGCCGAGCGCCGAGATCGTGGATCTGGGCGGAGAGCTCCGCCCGCACCGGCACCGCCATCTCGGCCGCGCCCGTCGGCGTCGGCGCGCGGCGGTCGGAGGCGAAATCGATCAGCGTGGTGTCGGTCTCGTGGCCGACCGCCGAGATCAGGGGAATCTCGGAGTTGGCGGCGGCGCGCACCACCGCCTCCTCGTTGAAGGCCCAGAGATCCTCGATCGAGCCGCCGCCGCGGGCGACGATCAGCACGTCCGGCCGCGGGATCGGGCCGTCGGGGGCAAGCGCGTTGAAGCCCCGGATCGCCGCGGCGATTTCGTCCGAGGCGCCCTCCCCCTGGACTCGCACCGGCCAGACCAGCACGGGGCGGGGAAAGCGGTCCTCCAGCCGGTGGAGGATGTCGCGGATCACCGCGCCGGTCGGCGAGGTGACGACGCCGATCACCCGCGGCAGGAACGGGATCGGCCGCTTCCGCTCGGCCTCGAACAGCCCCTCGGCCGCGAGCTGGCGCTTGCGCTCCTCCAGCAGCGCCATCCAGGCGCCGATGCCGGCGGGCTCCATCGAGTCGATGACGATCTGGTACGAGGATTTTCCGGCGAACGTCGTGATCTTGCCGGTGGCGACGACCTCCAGCCCTTCCTTGGGCTTCTGCCGCAGGCGCCCGAGCACGCCCTTCCACACCACCGCGTCGATCTTCGCCGAGCCGTCCTTGAGCGAGAAATAGGCGTGGCCCGAGCCGTGCGGCCCGCGATAGCCCGAGATCTCGCCGCGCAGGCGGACATGCCCGAAGGCATCCTCCAGGGTGCGCTTGAGGGCGGCGGCGAGGTCGCCGACCGACCATTCGGGGGTGTTGGCCTGGAGCAGCGCCGAGGGCGCCGGCTCCCCCGGCGGCGGGGGCGGCGGCACGGCGGCAGGTCGCGGCGGGGGCACGAGCGGCATGGGGCCGGACGCTACGGGAC
>NZ_JBELQE010000003.1:0-4351 GCF_040270385.1 Methylorubrum podarium
GGGTGCTCGACGGCGGGGCAGGGGGCCCGAAACCGCCGGTGAACATCTTCATCGCGTCGCCGAAGAAGGTCATGTTGGCCCGCACCTGCTCCTGCAGCGCCTGCTGGAAGGCGGAGGGGCCGAAGCTCTGGGCGAGCTTCTCGCGCAGGCCGTCCTGATCCTTGGCGAAGTTCGCCATGGAGAATTCGAGGAAGCTCGGCACCATCGTGCGCATGCTGTCGCCGTAGAAGCGGATCAGCTGCCGCAGGAACGCCACCGGCAGGAGGTTGTCCTCGCCGGCCTTGTTCTCCTGCTCGAAGATGATCTGCGTCAGGACCGAGCGGGTGATGTCGTCACCCGAGCGCGCGTCGTAGACGATGAAATCCTCGCCGTTCTGCACCATCGTCGCGAGATCTTCGAGCGTGACGTAGGTGGATGTGCCGGTGTGATAGAGCCGGCGATTGGCGTATTTCTTGATGACGGTCTGATGCGCCCTGCCGTTCTCGGCCATCGTTGCGACACCTCCCGCTTCGGTCATGAGTCTGCGCAAAGCACAACGCTCCGCCATGATCGGCTGCCCGCCTGCGCAGGCCGGGTTCTGCATTCTTCGGAGCCGACCTTAAGGCTTTCGCGGCGCGGCGAAAACAGCAATTTATCTCTGTCCCCGCAGAATCCGGCTGTGCCCGTGCGGCACTGAGGCGACGTTCGAGCCATCTTGTCCGAAAGCACGCTTGACTTCGCGAGTCCTGCGCTCTTCATCCGGAGAACGGCAGGCCGCGCACCGGACATTCTGGTCTACCAAATATCGCGCCGCCGAACGAGGAGAACGTCACGATGGCAGCCAGCGAAGATATCGTCATTGTCGGGGCGGCGCGCACACCGGTGGGCTCGTTCGCCGGCGCCTTCGGCTCCGTGCCGGCGCACGAACTCGGCGCCGTGGCGATCAAGGCCGCCCTGGAGCGCGCGGGCGTCTCGCCGGACGAGGTGGACGAGGTGATCTTCGGCCAGGTGCTCACCGCCGCCGCCGGGCAGAACCCGGCCCGCCAGGCCGCCATCGCCGCGGGCATCCCCGAGAAGGCGACCGCCTGGGGCCTCAACCAGGTCTGCGGCTCGGGGCTCCGCACCGTCGCGGTCGGCATGCAGCAGATCGCCAACGGCGACGCCAAGGTGATCGTGGCGGGCGGCCAGGAATCGATGTCGCTCGCCCCCCACGCGCAGTACCTGCGCGGCGGCCAGAAGATGGGCGACCTCAAGCTCGTCGACACGATGATCAAGGACGGGCTGTGGGACGCCTTCAACGGCTACCACATGGGCCAGACCGCCGAGAACGTCGCCCAGGCCTTCCAGCTCACCCGCGAGCAGCAGGACCAGTTCGCGACCCGCTCGCAGAACAAAGCCGAGGCCGCCCGCAAGGAGGGCCGGTTCAAGGAGGAGATCGTCCCCGTCACGGTGAAGGGCAAGAAGGGCGACACCGTCGTCGACACCGACGAGTACATCCGCGACGGCGCCACCGTCGAGGCGATGGGCAAGCTCAAGCCCGCCTTCGCCAAGGACGGCACCGTGACCGCCGCCAACGCCTCCGGCCTCAACGACGGCGCCGCCGCCCTGGTGCTGATGTCGGCCTCGGAAGCCGAGAAGCGCGGGATCAAGCCGCTCGCCCGGATCGTCTCCTGGGCGACCGCGGGCGTCGATCCGAAGGTGATGGGCACCGGCCCGATCCCGGCCTCGCGCAAGGCCCTCGACAAGGCCGGCTGGAAGCCGTCCGACCTCGACCTGATCGAGGCCAACGAGGCCTTCGCCGCGCAGGCGCTCGCCGTGAACAAGGACATGGGCTGGGACGACGAGAAGGTGAACGTCAACGGCGGCGCCATCGCCATCGGCCACCCGATCGGCGCCTCGGGCGCGCGCGTCCTCATCACCCTGCTGCACGAGCTGAAGCGCCGCGACGCCAAGAAAGGCCTCGCCACGCTCTGCATCGGCGGCGGCATGGGCGTCGCCATGTGCGTCGAGCGGGTCTGACCGGCCGGCTCGGAGGGAGGGCGGCCTCGCCCTCCTTCACGCCGAATTCAAGCTGAATTTGACGAAAACGGCTTGAGGGTTTGTGAAATTTAAATGCGATGCAGGTCCGCCGCCGCCCCGCTACACAGGCGGGGATGATGCGCTGCGGGCCGCCCCGCGAAGGTCATGACAGGATCATCCATCTGTCGGCCACACGCCTCGCGGGTGTTTCGCAAACCGTCTTAGTGTCTCTCACAAAACGCCCGCCGCGCCGTCGCAGCCGAAGGGAACCGATCGCTGATCGGGCGTTTTGCGAGGCACTCTCAACAACAACCCGAACCGGGAACACGGAGGAAACCATGGCTCAGGAACGCGTCGCCCTCGTCACGGGTGGAACGCGCGGCATCGGCGCCGCGATCTCGAAGCGCCTGAAGGACAAGGGCTACAAGGTCGCCGCCAATTACGGCGGCAACGACGAGGCCGCCAACGCCTTCAAGGCCGAGACCGGCATTCCGGTGTTCAAGTTCGACGTCGGCGACCTCGCGAGCTGCGAGGCCGGGATCAAGGCGATCGAGGCCGAGCTCGGGCCGATCGACATCCTGGTGAACAATGCCGGCATCACCCGTGACGGCGCCTTCCACAAGATGAGCTTCGACAAGTGGCAGGCGGTCATCAAGACCAACCTCGACTCGATGTTCACCTGCACCCGGCCGCTGATCGAGAGCATGCGCTCGCGCAATTTCGGGCGCATCATCATCATCTCGTCGATCAACGGCCAGAAGGGCCAGGCCGGCCAGACCAACTACTCGGCGGCCAAGGCGGGCGTGATCGGCTTCGCCAAGGCGCTGGCGCAGGAGAGCGCCTCCAAGGGCATCACCGTGAACGTGGTGGCCCCCGGCTACATCGCCACCGAGATGGTGATGGCCGTGCCGGAGGACATCCGCAACAAGATCATCTCGACGATCCCCACCGGCCGCCTCGGCGAGGCCGACGAGATCGCCCACGCGGTCGAGTATCTCGCCAGCGACGAGGCCGGCTTCGTCACGGGCTCGACGCTCACCATCAACGGCGGCCAGCACTTCGTCTGATCGACACCGCCTGTTGAAGCCTTCCGGAGGCCGCCGGTCCGCGCATGGGCCGGCGGCCTTTGCCGTTTCGCGGTGGGCATGCTCGCTTGCTCGGAGAAAATACTTTATGCCGCCCTGCGAACCTCCCCCAACACGCTCTCGATGAACCAGCTGTGCTGCGCCTCGCGCTGATCCTGCGGCGGAACCTGCCTCGGCTGGCGGGACTCGCGACCATCCCGCTGATCCGGGCGGTGTTCCTGCTCGCGCGGATGCTCGGCACCGACCGGGCGAGCGCGGCCGGCGGCCGGCTCGCGCGGCTCGTCGGCCCGTTCCTGCCCTCCCACCGCACGGCGATGGCCAATCTCCGGGCGGCCTACCCGAAGGAGGACGAGCGGCGGCTGCGGGCCATCGCGCTCGAGGCCTGGGACAATCTCGGCCGCACGGGCGCCGAATACGCCCATCTCGACACGATCTTCGACTACGATCCCGAGAACCTGGCGACCCAGCGCATGGAGGTGCGGGGGCTGGAGCAGTTCTTCGCGATTCGCGACGACGGCCGGCCGGGCCTGATCTTCTCAGCCCACCTCGCCAACTGGGAGCTGCCGGCGATCTGCGCGGAAAAATTCGGGCTGGAGACCACGGCGGTGTTCCGGCCGCCGAACAACCCGGCCGCCGCCCAGCTGGTGCAGGAGGTGCGCCGCAAGACCATGGGGGGCCTGGCCGCCTCCGGCCCTGGCGCCGTCTTCGCCATGCAGGGCGTGGTGGAGCGCGGCGGCCATCTCGGCCAGCTCATCGACCAGCACTTCACCCGCGGCGTGGTGGTCCAGTTCTTCGGCCGGCCCGTGCTGGCCAACCCGCTGCTCGGCAAGCTCGCCCGGCACCACGATTGCCCGGTCCACGGCGCGCGGGTGGTGCGCAAGGAAGGCGGGCGCTTCCTGCTCGAACTGACGCCGCCCCTCGACCTGCCCCGCGGCCCCGACGGGCTGATCGAGGTTCAGGGCGCGATGCAGGCGATGACGCGCGTGGTCGAGGGATGGGTGCGCGAGCATCCCGGCCAATGGCTGTGGATGCACCGCCGCTGGCGGCCCCACATGCTGCCGACGCAGGCCGCCGAACTCCCGAACGCACATCGCTCGCCCTCGTCCTGAGGGTCGTGGCAGGCCGACGAACCGTCAAACGGTTTCCGGTCGATCGCTTCGGTCAGGACTTAGCCTGTCCCCTCCCCCTTGTGGGGAGGGGTTCGGGGTGGGGGTGGTGCAGAAGGCACCGCACCGCCTCATCCTGAACCACCCCCACCTCCTGCCTCC